>NZ_JOGP01000010.1:0-281655 GCF_000719505.1 Streptomyces sp. NRRL B-3229
GCGGTGGGGTGAGACGGGGTGGGGTGGAACGCAAGGGGCGGGGCGGGACGGCGGGCGAGGTCGGCGGGGCCTGACGGTCACGGCAAGCTGGGGTGGGACGGACGGACACCGTGTGCAAGCCGTTCCCGCGGACGAAGCCGGCGCGGCAGGACCGGTCACCGCGCGCGACGCCGGCGCGACCGGGCGGACACAGCCAACGGGGTCGGCCAGGCGGGACGGGCAGGCGGGACGGGCATCGCGAACGAACCGTCCTCGCGAACGAAATCGACGCGGCCACAGCAGTCGCACGATCACCGCAAGCGGGGGCGGCCGGGCGAGGCGGGCACCGCGAACGAAGTCGGCACGGCCCGAACGTCACCGCGGCCGCACAGTCGCAGCGAGCCGGGCCGGCTGCCGTCTCACCTGGACGGGCGTGACCGGCCGCTCAAGGCAATCGGCGATCAGTTGTTCCAGGTCTCGTCGTACGGGTCGGACGGGGTCGGTACCGGCTTGGCCGCGGTGACCTGGAGGTAGGGGATGGGGCGGCCGTTGACCGCGTCCTTGGTGCGCTTGGCGGTGTAGGTGCCGGTGACCTGCAACCAGCCGTCCGGCTTGAGGACGGGCGGGACCTGCCCCGTCAGGCCGATCTTGACCGGCTGCGCGTCCGCTGCACAGCAGTTGAGGGCCATGCGGACCAGGTAGGGCGCACCGGAGTGGTCCAGGGCGACGAACCCGGTGATGGTGATCGGCCGCCCGGCAAGCCCCTTGCCGTGCTCGTAGACCGCCCGCCCCGCGTAGTCGGCCAGCCCCAGACGCAGCGGGCCGGACGCGGGGAGCTTCTGATAGCCGTACGCCTGCTGAAGTGCCGTACCCGTGCGCATCGCGCTGTAGGAGCCGAGGGCCGGCGGGGCGACGAGGATGAGGGCGAACAGGGGAAGGACCAGCAGCCAGGAGACGCGCGGTTCACGATGGACGTGCGCCCCCTCCTTATTGGCCCCCTCCTCATGAGCCCCATCGTGACGGGCCCCCTCCTCATGCGGCTCCTCCCCGTGGTGCTCCTTCCGCTTCGCGTCGGCCCGCCACTCGTACCAGGCCGTCGCCACCGCCGTCACGATCAGCACGACCCCCGCCGCCAGGACCAGCGGACGCAACCCCGCCTTGACGTACCGCAGGTAGAGGTCGGTGAGGCCCGCGTGCAGGAGGGCCGCGCCGAGGACGAACAGGATCGCGGACTGTGCCTGCCGGTTCACAGCAGCACCCACCCGGTCAGGACCGAGCCCACGATCGCCAGCGCGAGGGTGGCGGGGGCGAAGCGCAGGGCGAAGGCGCGGCCGAAGGTGCCGGTCTGCATCGCGAACAGCTTGAGGTCGATCATCGGGCCGACGACCAGGAAGGTCAGCCGCGCGGTCAGCGAGAACTGGGTGAGCGAGGCGGCCACGAACGCGTCCGCCTCCGAGCAGATCGACAGCACCACGGCCAGCCCGGCGAGGGCCAGCACGGCGATCACCGGGTTCTCCGCCGCCGTACGCAACCACGTCTGCGGGACCACCGCCTTCAGCGTGGCCGCCGCCATCGCGCCCACGACCAGGAAGCCGCCCGCGTGCACCACGTCGTGCCGCACCGAGCCCCAGAAGGCGGCACCCTTGCCCTGGCCCTCGTAGGCGTGCCGGGCCGGCGCCTTGATCAGGTCGGCGCGGCCCAGGCGCAGCCACAGCCAGCCCATCGCGCAGGCCACCAGCAGGCTCCCGACCAGGCGAGCCACCACCATCTCGGGATTGCGCGGGAAGGCCACCGCGGTCGCCGTCAGCACGATCGGGTTGACCGCCGGGGCGGAGAGCAGGAAGGCGAGGGCCGCCGCCGGGGTGACACCGCGCCGCACCAGCGCGCCGGCCACCGGCACGGACGCGCACTCGCAGCCCGGCAGCACCGCGCCCGCCACCCCGGCCACCGGCACCGCGAGAACGGGGTTGCTCGGCAGCGCGCGGGCGAAGAACGACGGCGGCACGAACACCGCGATCGCCGCCGACAGCAGCACCCCGAGCACCAGGAAGGGCAGCGCCTGGACGAGCACGGCGACGAACACCGTCATCCAGCTCTGCATCACCGGCGCGCCGAGCGCAGCGCGGATCGGGCCCTGGCAGAGCACCACCAGGAGCATCAACAGGGTCAGCGCGAGGGGGGAGTTGAGCCGCCGGGTCTCCGCGTCCGGCGCACGGGACGGCGCCGGGGAGGGTGCCGGGGGCGACTCCGGCCGGAGCTCCTCGCCGGTGTCCCGCGGCTGCGGGGGTGCTTTGGTGACGGCCACGGCCGGGATCCCTCCGGTGGTGAAATGCTGGCTTCCCCACCGGTGCGTACGGGGCAACGGGTCCGATTGCTCAGTGTGCGCGGCGTTTTGGGGATTTCTTGGGAGTTCACAGGAGCGTCAGGACCCGGTCGTGGCACCACTCGCCCCGGTGAGGCAGTCTTCTCCCTCGTGGGGAGCGTTCCGAACCAGGGTCCCGGGGTGCCGGGCGACACGGCCGCGCACATGGTGGTGTGCGGGGACGACGGGCTCGCGCACCGGTTGGCGGCCGAACTCAGAGGGGTCTACGGCGAGCAGGTCACGCTGGTCGTACCGGCCTCCGAACGGTCCGTCCGGCCACCGGTGGTGGTGCGGACCAGGGCCGCGTCCGCGCTGCTCGACCGAGTGGTGACCGCGGCGGTCGGCCTGACCGGCAACGGGACCGCAGGGGGCAACGGGGGCGCCGGGGGCAGCGGGGGCCACGGCAGCCCCGCGCACTCGAGCGGCGCCGGTGGTGGTGACCCCCGGGGTGGCGTACGGCTGATGGAGGCCGCCGAGCCCAGCGAGGCCGCGCTGGCCGAGGCGGGGGTGGAGCGGGCGGACGCGCTCGCCCTCGTGTACGACGACGACGAGACCAACATCCGCGCCGCCCTCACCGCCCGCCGGCTCAACCCCCGGCTGCGGCTGGTCCTGCGGCTCTACAACCGCCGCCTCGGCCAGCACATCGAGGCACTCCTCGACCAGGCCGCCGCGTTGGCCGCCGGGAGCACGGACGGCGACTCGGCCGACGGCTCCGGCTTCGACGCCTCCACCACCGTGCTCTCCGACGCCGACACCGCCGCGCCGGCGCTGGCCGCCACCGCCCTCACCGGCACCAGCAAGGTGCTCCAGACCGGCGGACTGCTGCTGCGCGCGGTCGAACGGCCGCCCGCCGGGGCCGGGGTGAGCGCCGCACCGGGTCTCGCCACGCTCGCCCTGCTCTCGCCGGCCGACCCCACCGACACCACCGGACCCGGCGGACCCGGCGGACCCGGCGGTGACCAGGGACCGACGCTGCTGCCGGACGCGGCTGCGGTACGGGACGGTGGCGAGCGCACGACCGTCGTGCTGGAGCAGGTCTCCTACGCGGGACCCGCGCTGCCCGACGGCCGGGGTGTGATGCCCTGGTTCGCCTCCCTGTTCTCGCGGCGGCTGCGGTGGTCGCTGGCCGGCATGGTGGGGTGTGTGGTCGCGCTCGCCGTCGCGCTGTGGCTGGTGACCGGGATCCATCCGCTGCGCGCCTTCTATCTGACCCTGCTCGATCTGTTCGCGATCGACGACCCCGCGATCGGACAGTCCGTCGGGAGGCAGGTCCTCCAACTCCTGTCCGGATTAGCCGGACTGCTCCTCCTCCCGGTGCTGCTCGCGGCGGTCCTGGAGGCGCTCGGCACCTTCCGCACGGTCTCCTCCCTGCGCAAACCGCCCCGCGGCCTCGGTGGACATGTGGTGCTCCTCGGGCTCGGCAAGATCGGCACCCGTGTGCTGACCCGGCTGCGGGAACTGAACATCCCGGTGGTCTGCGTCGAGTCCGACCCCGAGGCCCGCGGACTCGCCACGGCCCGCCGGCTGCGGGTGCCGGTGGTCCTCGGGGACGTCACCCAGGAGGGGGTCCTGGAGGCCGCCAAGATCCACCGCGCGCACGCGCTCCTCGCGGTGACCAGCGCGGACACCACGAATCTGGAGGCCGTGCTGTACGCGCGGGCCGTTCGACCCGACCTGCGGGTGGTGCTCCGCCTGTACGACGACGACTTCGCGACAGCGGTGTACCGGACCCTGCGGGCCGCGCACCCCGGTGCCTCGACGCGGAGCCGGAGCGTGTCGCACCTCGCGGCGCCCGCGTTCGCCGGAGCGATGATGGGGCGGCAGATCCTGGGGGCCTTCCCCGTCGAACGGCGGGTGCTGCTGTTCGCGGCGGTGGAGGTCGGCGGGCATCCGCAGCTGGAGGGGAAGACGGTCGGGGAGGCGTTCCGGGCCGGGTCCTGGCGGGTGCTGGCCCGGGAGGAGTCCGGGGACGCACCGGGGCTGACGTGGGACCTGCCCGACACGTATGTGCTTCAGCCGTCGGACCGGGTGGTGCTGGCGGCGACCCGGCGGGGGCTGGCGGAGTTGCTGGGGCGGCGCGGGCGGGAGCGGTCGGGAACGTAGGTGTGCGCGAGCGTCGTGCCGGGTCGGGTCGGGTCGGGTCGTGGTGCGACTGCGGGCGGGTGGGGGCTGGTCGCGCCCCGCGGCGGAGCCGCTGTTTGGCACAGCCCCGCGCCCCTCGGGGGGTACCGCTCGGCCAACTTCGACTGCATCCACTCAGGGGCGCGGGGCTGTGACATAAGCGGCTCCGCCGCGTGGGCGCGACCAGCCCCCACGCACCCGCGGACGAAACTCCTCCCCGCTACCCCAAATGCCTCGCCGCGAAGTCCAGTTCCAGCTTCACCTGCTTGATCCGCTCGTCCACCACCAGTGAGCCGTGGCCCGCGTCGTAGCGGTACACCTCGTGCACCGCGCCGCGGGACTCCAGCCGCTTCACGTAGTTGTCGACCTGGCGGATCGGGCACCGGGGGTCGTTCACCCCCGCCGAGATGTACACCGGCGCCTTCACCTGGTCGACGTAGGTCAGGGGCGACGACGCCTCGAACCGCTCCGGCACCTCCTCCGGTGTGCCGCCGAGGAGCGTCCGGTCCATCGCCTTCAGCGCCTCCATCTCGTCGTGGTACGCCGTGACGTAGTCGGCGACGGGCACCGCCGCGATGCCCAGGGTCCACGCCTCCGGCTGGGTGCCGAGGCCGAGGAGGGTGAGGTACCCGCCCCAGGAGCCGCCGGTCAGGACGAGCCGCGCGGGGTCGGCGAGGCCGGAGGCCACGGCCCATTCCCGCACCGCCGCGATGTCCTCCAGCTCGATGAGACCGACCCGGTGCTTGAGCGCGTCGGTCCACTCCCGCCCGTACCCCGTGGAGCCGCGGTAGTTGACCCGCACGACCGCGTACCCGTGGTCCACCCAGGCCGCGGGGCCCGCCGCGAACGCGTCGCTGTCGTGCCAGGTCGGGCCGCCGTGGATGTCGAAGACCGTCGGCAGCGGCCCGCTCGCCCCGGCGGGCTTCTGGACGAGGGCGTGGATACGGCCGCCCGGGCCCTCCACCCACACGTCCTCCACCGGCACCGAGCCGGGGGACTTCAGGCCCGGCGGGTCGAGCACCACCTGCCCGGTCGTGGAGCGCACCGCAGACGGCTCGGCGGCCGAGGACCACAGGTACTCCACGCTGCCGTCGGGCCGGGCCGTCGCCCCGGACACCGAGCCGGGCGGGGTCGGGACCTTCTCGAGGGTGCCGCTCGCCAGGTCGTACCGGAAGAGCTCGCTGCGCGCCTCGAAGCTGTGCACGATGAGCAGGCCGGTGCCGTCCGGGTACCACTCCGCGCCCACGTCTCCGGGCAGGTCCAGGTCGAGGTCGGTCTCCTCGGACGTGGCGACGTCCCACACCAGCGGCTCCCAACGACCGCGCCGCTGGTGGCCGATGAGCAGCCGGCTGTCGCCGACGACCGGCGCGAAGCCGAGGACCTCCAGGCCCAGTTCCTCGCTGCCGCCCTTGGTGTCGTCGAGTTCGGCGACCGCGGTGCCGTCGGGGCGGACCACGCGCAGCGCGGAGTGCATCGCGTCGCCGTGCTCGGTGTGCTCGATCGCGATCAGCGTGCCGTCGTGGGAGAGGTCACCGACGCCCGCCGACTCGCGGTGCCGGTAGATCTCCACCGGCTCCTCGCCGTCCCGTACGAGATGGATGGAGGTGCCCTCGTCGTCGGTCGAGCGGCCCACGAGCGCCGTACGGCCGTCCCGGCCCAGGGCCAGGCCCGCGGGGTAGGAGGCGTCCAGACCGGGCGCGGCGGGCTCGTCCGGGCCGCCCTCGAAGGGCTGGCGGCGCCAGACGCCGAACTCGTCGCCGTCCTTGTCGTCGAACCACCAGATCCAGGCGCCGTCCGGGGAGAGCACGCCGTCCGTGGTGCCGTTGGGCCGGTCCGTCACCTGGCGCTGCTCGCCGGTGGCTCTGTCCCAGGCGTACAGCTCGTACGTCCCGGTGGCGTTGGACACGAACAAGGAGCGGTCCGGGGCGTCCTCCGCCCAGTCGGGCAGGGACACCCGGGGCGCCCGGAAGCGCTTCTCCCAGTCCGGCATCTCGTTGTTCCGCTCGGCCGCGGCGGACCCGTTGCTCTCAGTCATGACCCCATACTGCCTGCCCTCACAGACAATCCGCAGACGAGGTCCCCAGCCTGTGGAAAACTTCTACCGGCCGCTTACCCGGACCCCTTCCCACCAGGCCCGCGAGCCCGCTCCGGGTCGGTTGTCAGTGGCGGGGTGCAGACTCGTCCCCATGACCGATCTGCGCAAGACCGTGGAGATTTTCTGGGCCTCCGCCGAGGCCCGGGACTGGAGCGCGTTCGCGGACACCCTCGCCGAGGACGTCGTCTACACCCTGCCGCAGACCCGCGAGCGCATCAGCGGGCGGGCGCGGTACACCGAGTTCAACCGGGAGTACCCGGGCGACTGGCACGTGCGGATCGAGCGGATCGTCGCCGAACCGGCCCAGGTCGTCACCTGGACCCACTTCACCGTGGGCCTGGAGGAGATGTACGCCGTCTCGTTCTTCACCGGTGATGCGAGCGGCCGCATATCCGAGGTCACGGACTTCTGGCCGGAGCCGTACGAACCCCCGGCGGGCCGGGACCATCTCACCGAGCGGTACTGACCCCGCGCCCCTTCGCCCCGGGGCGGCCCCGTACCGTGGGAGTGTGTACCGGTTTCTGCTGACGCCCCGCTGGTTCGGCATCAACGTCTTCGTGCTGCTCGCCATCCCGTTCTGCATCTTCATGGGGTCGTGGCAGCTGAGCCGGTTCGAGGACCGGATGACGGAGAGCCGGGAGGCCGAGAAGGCGGTCGTCACGGATGTCCGGGAGACCCCGCGGCCGCTGGCAGAGCTGCTCCCTGTGGACAAGGCGACCTCCGGCAAGCAGGTCACCGCGACCGGGCGGTACGACAAGCAGCTGCTCGTCCCCGACCGGCAGCTGGGCGACCGCCAGGGCTACTACGTGCTGACGCTGCTGCGCACCGACGGCGGCCAGGCCCTTCCCGTGGTCCGCGGCTGGCTGCCGGGCACCCCCGATCCGGCGAAGGTCCCGGCCCCGCCGAAGGGCGAGGTCACCGTCACCGGCGCGCTCCAGGCCTCCGAGACCCCGGGGGACAACGGCGTCAGCGCGCGGGGCGGCCTTCCGGCCGGGCAGACCGCGGCGATCAGCGCGGCCTCGCTGATCAACCTCGTGCCGTACGACGTGTACGACGCGTGGGTCACCCTCAACACCGGTGACTCCGGGATGAAAGCGGTGCCGGCTACCGCGCCCGCCGACAGCGGGCTGGACCTGAAGGCCTTCCAGAACCTCGGCTACACCGGGGAGTGGTTCGTCTTCGCCGGCTTCGTGGTCTTCATGTGGTTCCGGCTGATGCGCCGCGAGGTGGAGTTCCTCCGGGACGCGGAACTGGGGATCGTTCCGGACGACGCACAGCGGGAACAGGCGAGCCAGGAAGAGGGAGAGCGGGGCCAGCCCCAGGAGAAGACGCCCGCCTGAGGAGCGCCTTCCCCGTCACCGCCGTCGCTCTCCGCCCGCCGTCAGGACGATGTGAGCACGCCCGTCCAGTACACGGTCCCCGCGCACGCGTTGGACACCGTCGTGGACATCGTCGGGCCGCCCGCCTCTCCCGTGTTCGTCACCAGGACGCTGCCGTCCACCGTGCCGTCCGCGGTCATCAGCTGGGTGGAGGTCCCGGTGTCGCCGCCGGTGGAGGAGCCCGCGCTGCTGGAGGCGTCCGGCGAGGAGGTGGGATCGGGGGTGGGGTCGGTCGAGGGGTCCGTGGTGGGACAGGTCTCGGACGGCACCCAGGCGAACTTCACGTCGTAGGAGGAACCGGGCTGGAGCAGCAGCTGTGACACCTCCGCCGAGGGGTCGGGCAGTCCGGTCGCCGGGTCGCCGGAGGCATGCCGGAGGGCGCCGATCTTGCTCCCGTCCGCGGCGCCCTGCGGGCTCGCGGTCACGGTGCCGGGACCGCTGACCGTACAGGCCGCGGTGGAGCCGTTGGTGATGTGGAAGGTGCCGTAGACCGTCCCGGAGGCGTCGGGCGCGACGGTGCTCGCCGTCGGCGTGCCCAGCTGCGCCGCCGTACAGGCAGGGGTGTTGGCCGCGGACGTGGCGGACGGGTCGGCGCCGCTGCTCGCACCGGCGCTCGCACCGGCCGACTTGCCCTTGTCCTCGCCCTTCGTCTGGTCCTTGCCCTTGTCCTCCGTCTTGCCGGCGGAGCCGCCGGAGGTGGACTCGCCGCCGTCCTGGTGCTTGCCGTCGCCCGCGCCGCCCTGCATCTGGGAGGTGTGCCCGGCGTTGGAGGTGTTGGCGCTGGTATTGGCGGAGGAGACGTGGACGACGGCGGGGATCGCGGTGCCGAAGAAGAGCGCCGCGGCCGCCATGCCGACCAGTGCCTGTCGCTTGCGTGCCCGGCGGGCGGGCACCGCCTTGCGCAGATGCTCCAGCGTGCCGTCCCGCGGCTCCATCTCCTGGACCGCCTGCTGAAGCATCCGTCGCAGTGCCAGCTCGTCCGAGTCGAACTCCCCCGTGGAGCTCAGATCGTCGGGGCCGTGATTCACAGTTCCGTTCCCAGCGTGCGATTGCGTGTGCTCTTGCTGTGCCGCCCACGTCGGCTCGTGCCACTCGTAGGGTTCGTGGCGCCGTTCCTCGGATCCGCTGTCGCCGCTCATGCCGGCGTCTCCATGGCGACGCGCAGCGCGGCGATGCCCCGGGAGCCGTACGCCTTGACGGAGCCCAGCGAGATGCCGAGCGCGTCGGCGACCTGGGCCTCGGTCATGTCGGCGAAGTAGCGCAGGACCAGCACCTCGCGCTGGCGGCGCTGGAGGCCCTTCATGGCCTTGATCAGCGAGTCGCGCTCCAGCTGGTCGTAGGCCCCCTCCTCGGCGCTCGCCATGTCGGGCATCGGCTTGGACAGCAGCTTCAGTCCGAGGATGCGCCGGCGCAGGGCCGAGCGGGAGAGGTTGACGACCGTCTGACGCAGGTAGGCGAGCGTCTTCTCCGGGTCGCGGACGCGTTTGCGCGCCGAGTGGACGCGGATGAAGGCCTCCTGGACGACGTCCTCGCAGGAGGCGGTGTCGTCGAGCAGGAGGGCGGCGAGACCCAGCAGCGAGCGGTAGTGCGCCCGGTAGGTCTCGGTCAGGTGGTCGACGGTGGTCCCGGCTGCCGCCGCTTCCTCGGCGCCGTCGCGCTGACTGGGTATGCGGGCGGGCCGCGCTGCGGGCATGGGCGCGATCACCGGCATGCCACCGGGCGCCCCGGGCCTGCGGGGCCGGAGGACAGCCGCGCCCCTCGGCGCGGCAGGGAAGTCGAGTACCTGAGCCACGCCAGTTGGACACGCTCACCCCCGTGAGGGTTGTACGCGCCTGACCGTCTTCTCTCAGGCAGCACAACTGACCGTGCGTCAAACGCGCTCATGCCTACCCGCTCTTCCCCTGTGTCCTGATGGAGCGAGGCGTCCCCACGCCTCGTCGCGCATCCCGCACCCCCTGAAAGGGCGTTCGCAAAGACGCTCCCCGCCCTTCGCGCGGTTGCGGAGAGCGGGGAGGAAAATCTTCGGACGCCCGGGCGCCGGGATCAAGTGGTACGGACTATTGGTCGCACCACATGTCGCCCACAGATCCTACAAAGCGTTTCGGCCATGGCCAGGACTTTTTCCGAGCGCACACCTGCCCACGGTCACCCGAACTCGGCCGCCACCAGCTCCGCGATCTGCGCGGTGTTGAGCGCGGCACCCTTGCGGAGGTTGTCTCCGCACACGAAGAGTTCGAGCGCCGTCGGGTCGTCGAGGGCCCGCCGGACCCGCCCGACCCAGGTGGGATCGGTGCCCACGACATCGGCGGGGGTGGGGAACTCACCGGCCTCCGGATCGTCGAAGAGGACGACCCCGGGGGCGGTCGCGAGGATCTCGCGCGCCTTGCGGACGGTGACCTCGCCCTCGAAGCGGGCGTGCACGGTGAGGGAGTGCACGGTGACGACCGGGACCCGCACACAGGTCACGGCGACCGGAAGCGCGGGCAGCCCGAGGATCTTGCGGGTCTCGTCCCGCACCTTCATCTCCTCCGAGGACCAGCCGTCCTCGCGCAGCGACCCGGCCCACGGCACGACGTTCAGCGCGACCGGCTCCGGGAACGGCCCGGTGTGGTCGCCGACGGCCCGCCGCACATCGCCGGGGTGCGTGCCGAGCTCGGTGCCGGCGACCAGGGACAGCTGCCGGCGCAGGGTCTCCACCCCGGCCCGCCCGGCCCCGCTCACGGCCTGGTAGCTGGACACCACCAGCTCCCGCAGCCCGAACTCGGCGTGCAGCGCGCCCAGGGCCACGATCATGGAGAGGGTCGTGCAGTTGGGGTTGGCGATGATCCCGCGCGGCCGCATCCGGGCTGCGTGCGGATTGACCTCGGGGACGACGAGGGGCACGTCGGTGTCCATCCGGAAGGCTCCGGAGTTGTCCACGACGACGGCACCGCGCGCGGCGGCCACCGGCGCCCACTGGGCGGCCACCTCGTCGGGTACGTCGAACATGGCGACGTCGACCCCGTCGAAGGCCTCCTCCGACAGGGCGATCACCTCGACCTGCTCCCCGCGCACGGCCAGCTTGCGGCCTGCCGAGCGCGGGGAGGCGATCAGTCGGATCTCGCCCCAGATGTCCGCGTGCTGGGACAGGATCTGGAGCATGACCGTGCCGACGGCCCCGGTCGCGCCTACGACCGCGAGCGTCGGACGTACGGTCATCGGCCGGTGCCTCCGTAGACCACGGCCTCGTCGCTGTCGGAGTCGAGGCCGAAGGCGCTGTGGACGGCGCGGACGGCTTCGTTGACGTCGTCGGCGCGGGTGACGACCGAGATGCGGATCTCGGAGGTCGAGATCAGCTCGATGTTCACGCCCGCGTCGGACAGGGCGGTGAAGAAGTCCGCCGTGACGCCCGGGTTGGTCTTCATGCCCGCGCCGACCAGGGAGATCTTGCCGATCTGGTCGTCGTAGCGCAGCGAGTCGAAGCCGATGCCGGACTTGTTCTTCTCCAGGGCGTCGATGGCCTTGCGGCCCTCGGCCTTGGGAAGCGTGAACGAGATGTCCGTCAGCCCGGTGGAGGCGGCGGAGACGTTCTGCACGATCATGTCGATGTTGATCTCGGCGTCCGCGATCGTGCGGAAGATGACCGCGGCCTCACCCGGCTTGTCCGGCACGCCGACGACCGTGATCTTGGCCTCGGAGGTGTCGTGCGCGACACCGGAGATGATGGCCTGCTCCACCTGCTTGTCCCCTTGCTCGATCGGCTCACTGCTGACCCAGGTGCCCTGAAGCCCGCTGAAGCTGGACCGGACGTGGATCGGGATGTTGTAGCGGCGCGCGTACTCCACACAGCGGTGGAGCAGCACCTTCGAACCGGAGGCGGCGAGCTCCAGCATGTCCTCGAAGGAGATCCAGTCGATCTTCTTCGCCTTCTTCACCACGCGCGGGTCGGCGGTGAACACGCCGTCGACGTCGGTGTAGATCTCGCAGACCTCGGCGTCGAGGGCGGCCGCGAGGGCGACGGCGGTGGTGTCGGAGCCACCGCGGCCGAGCGTGGTGATGTCCTTCTTGTCCTGGCTGACGCCCTGGAAGCCGGCGACGATGGCGATGTTGCCCTTGTCCAGCGACTCCCGGATACGGCCCGGCGTGACGTCGATGATCCGGGCTTTGTTGTGGACCGAGTCGGTGATGACGCCGGCCTGGCTGCCGGTGAAGGACTGGGCCTCGTGGCCCAGGTTTTTGATCGCCATGGCCAGCAGTGCCATGGAGATACGCTCTCCGGCGGTCAGCAGCATGTCGAACTCACGCCCGGCGGGCATCGGAGATACCTGCTCGGCGAGATCGATCAGCTCGTCCGTCGTGTCGCCCATCGCGGAAACGACGACGACCACCTGGTGGCCGTTCTTCTTCGCTTCGACGATTCGCTTGGCGACGCGCTTGATGCCCTCGGCATCGGCTACGGAGGAGCCTCCGTACTTCTGCACGACAAGGCCCACGTGCGCTCCTCGCTCAGTCCGTTTGTGTCGGCTCAGTTTAACGAGCGTCCGGTTTCCACCTCTGCGGTATCGCATCGTGAGATTCGGACGCCCAGGTCAGCGCATGCCCAATTCGGCACCCCGGGAAAAGTGCACCGCGTCACACGCCCGGCTTCACACCGATGTGAGGCCCAGGTGGCAGCTGTGAATTAAGTTTCAAGCATTAGGGTGCGGCTGTGCGCGTACTCCTGGTGGAAGACGATGAGCCGGTCGCCCAGTCCCTCAGACGCGGCCTGATCCGGTACGGCTTCGAGGTGGAGTGGGTCTCCACCGGTGCCGCCGCCCTCGGCCACGCCGGGCCCTACGACGTCGTCCTGCTGGATCTCGGCCTGCCGGACACCGACGGCCTGGACGTGTGCAAGGCGCTGCGCCTGCGCGGTGACGTGCCGATCATCGTGATCAGCGCGCGCAGCGACGAGACGGACCGGGTGGTCGGCCTGGAGCTCGGCGCCGACGACTACGTGTCCAAGCCGTTCGGCGTCCGTGAGGTCATCGCGCGGATACGGGCCGTGATGCGGCGCGTGCGGCCCCGTACCTCGGATGCCGACAGCGGCCCCGACCGGTACGGCTCCCGCCTCACCGTCGACCGCAAGGCCGCCCGGGTGCGTCTGGACGGCGAGGAGGTGCCGCTCGCGCCCAAGGAGTACGACCTGCTGGCCTTCCTCACGGAGGAGCCGGGCGCGCTGATGTCGCGCGAGCAGATCATGGAGGCGGTCTGGGACGCCAACTGGTTCGGGCCGACCAAGACGCTGGACGTGCACGTGGCCGCGCTGCGGCGCAAGCTCGCCGGGGCGATCAGCATCGAGGCGGTCCGCGGGGTCGGCTTCCGGCTGGAGATCGTCGAGGACGACGGGGCTTCATGAACCGTCAGCTCATCCGGAGCTACATCCTGCTGGTCGCGGTGGCGATCTTCCTGTTCACGGTGCCGGTGGCGTTCACGCTCACCGACCAGCTGCGGGGCGACACCCGGCAGTCGGTGCTGCGCGAGGCCCACACCATGGCGCTGCTGCTGGGCAACGGTGACAGGGCCTCCTGCGAGGCGCTGACCAAGGTGGCGAAGGCGTACGGGGATGTGGAGGCGACGCCCACGACGGCCTGCGACCCGGGCCTCGACCGGCCCACCGCGGACGCGGCGCTGACCCGGGCGGTGGAGCGGAACGAGCCGACGACCGACTGGGGTTCGGACTTCGTCTGGGGCGAGAACCTGACGGTCACCGTCCCCGCCAAGGGCGACGCGGCCGTACGGATCGTCTACTCGACCTCCGACATGACCAGGCGGCTGTGGCAGATCTGGGGCTTCCGGGCCGCCCTCGCCGTGCTGGTCCTGGCCGCGGCCGCCGCGATCGGGGCCTTCGCCGCCCGCCGCATCACCGCGCCCCTGCGCGCACTCAACGCCATGGCCAGCAGGTTCGGCGACGGCGACCTCACCGCCCGCTCCCCCGTGACGGGCCCGCCGGAGACGCAGACCCTCGCCCGCACCCTGAACCAGGGCGCGGAGCGGCTGGACACCCTGGTCGCCTCGCAGCGCATCTTCGTGGCCGACGCCTCCCATCAACTCCGCACCCCGCTCACGGCGTTGCGGCTGTCCCTGGACAACATCGCGGACGGCGTGGACGACGAGTCCGTACGCGAGGACGTGGAGCAGGCGACGGCGGAGGTGGTCCGGATGAGCCGGCTGGTGACCGGCCTGCTGGTGCTGGCCCGGGCCGAGGCGAAGGTGACCGCCGCCGAGCCGCTCGCCCTGCGGGACGTCGTGGACGAACGGCTGACGGTGTGGAGGCCGGCCGCCGACGAGCGCGGAGTCACCATCGCGCTCAGGGGGAGTGTGGTCGACGACCGGCCGTCTGTGCTGGCCGGCCCCGGTCATCTGGACCAGGTGCTGGACAACGTGCTCTCGAACGCCCTGGAGGTCTCGCCGGACGGCGGACGGATCACCGTCGAGGTGGAGTCCCGGGCGGACACGGTGGTGCTGTCGGTGCTGGACGAGGGGCCCGGCATGTCCGACGCCGACAAGTCCCGTGCCTTCGACCGCTTCTGGCGCGGCCAGGGCCTGACCGGGCGCTCCGGTTCCGGCCTCGGCCTCGCCGTCGTCAAGCAGTTGGTGACCGACGACGGCGGCACCGTGACGCTGGCGGACGCGCCGGGGGGCGGGCTGAAGGTGGAGATCAGCCTTCGGGCATCGCCGAGGAGTGGTGGTTGACGATCTTCCACTGGCCGTGCCGCTTCTCGTACTCGTAGGTGTAGCGGGCCTCGACGACCCGCTTCGCGCCGGTCTCCGGGTCGGTGAGGGTGAACTCGTAGACGCCGGTGTCGATCGCGGAGTTGCCGTCGAGGACGTTGACGATCGTGTGGACCTTCTTGCCGACCGGCTTGTTCTTCAGGAAGTGCTCGAAGTAGTCGACGATGCCGGCACGGTCGCTTCTCACCTTGTTGGAGACGGTCGGCAGCAGCACCGCGTCCTTCGCGTACAGGTCGGCGACCCTGTCGGCGTCACCGGTCTTCAAGGCCGCGTTCCAGGTGGTGAACAGGCCCGCGATCTCCGCCCTGGTGGGCTTCTTCTCGTGCTCGGGGCCGGCGGTGGCGGCGACGGTGCCGACGGTGCCGAGCGCGACCAGGGCGGTGGCGGTGACGACGGCTGCACGCTTGGTTATGGAACGACGGAACATCGCTGTCTCCCGTGCGGTGAGGGGTGGTGCCATGAACTGACTCCAGCCTCTCCTCGCACCGGTTAGGGCCCGTGCAGCCGAGGTACAGGGCGAAGACAGTGGACGCCCAATTCACCCCACGTGACCGGGCCGTCACGAGGAAGCGTGCTGCCCAGGCCGGGGGGGCAGTGCGGTACACCTTGGCCGTGATGGCGGACGTGCTTCTGACGGGCATCGTGCTGCTCGGCTCGGCCGTGCAGTGGCTCACCGGCATGGGCTTCGCCCTGGCCGCCGTACCCGCGCTGGTCCTGCTGCTGGGGCCGGCCGAAGGGGTTGTGCTCGCCAACTGCGCGGCCGGGGTGATCTGTTGCGTCGGGCTGGCGGGCGGGTGGCGGCTGGTCCGGCCGCCGGCGATGGTCCCGTTCTGCGTGGCGGCGGCCTGCACGGTACCGGCGGGGACCTGGCTGACCCACCGACTCCCGGAGCCCTGGCTGCTGTTGATCATGGGCGGCCTGGTCACGGTGGCTGTTCTTCTGGTGATGCGCGGTTTCGCGGTGCCCGCGCTGCGCGGCACCCGGGGAGCGGTGGCCGCGGGCGCGGCGGGCGGGTTCATGAACTCCGCGGCCGGGGTGGGCGGCCCGCCGTTCTCCCTCTACGCCCTCAACGCGGGCTGGTCGGTACGGGAGTTCGTCCCGAACGCGATGTTCTACGGCGTGATCGTGAACGCGTTCTCGGTGGCGTCGAACGGGGTGCCGGGACTGAGCGGGACGCAGTGGGTCCTGGTGTGCGCGGCGATGGGCGCGGGCGGGTTGATCGGCAGGGGGCTCGCCTCCCGCATCCCGGAGAAACGGGCCCGCGTGCTGGTACTGCTGCTGGCCCTGACGGGCGGGATCACGGCCGTCGGGAAGGGGCTCTGGGGGCTGTGATCAGTCCGCGAACTCCTTGAGGGGCTCGGTGTCGAGGGTGATGTTCACCGGCTCGGGGAGTCTGACGGTGGCACCGAACGGCAGCTTCTCCTCATGTCGGTACCGCCCGCCCTCAGGCTGGTTGAAGACGACGACAGCGCACTCGTCGCGGTCGATGAGGAGGTAGACGGGGATGCCTGCGGCGGCGTAGCCGTCGGGCTTCTCGACGCGGTCACGCCGGTTGGTGTCGGAGTCGTGCGAGGTGATCTCCACAGCCATCAGCACGCCATCGGCTTCCGCCCACTCGCCGCGTCCCTTGAGGCTGCCCTTTGGCACCAGCACTCCGTCAGCGCGAGCACGACCCCTGCGGTAAGCCTCGGTCCTGAGCCCTCGCTCCGGATGAAGCCGCAGGTCCGGGCGCAACTGCATGCACCGTTCCAGAAGCCACATGTAGATCTCGCTGTGGTTGCCGTCCGGCACGGACTTGACCTGCACCTTCCCATTGATGAACTCCAGCCACACAGTCTCCGGGGCGTGGCGTTCCAACTGCTCGAACTCCTCGACGGACATCTGGGGCTGCCGCTCGGTCCTGGGGGTCATGGCGTCGCCTCCTCGGCTCCATGATGCCCCGACCGGCGCCTCCTGCACGCTCACACGCCCCTCCACAACTGCTGTCCACCCCGAGAGCGCAGGCCGCCTGCCTCGCGGACGGCGGCCGCCCACAGGAGCGTCTCCTCCGGAGAGGGACCCTGTCCCGGCAGGAACGTCTCCGGGATGACGGGGATCTCCTGGCCGTCCGGTGTCTCCAGATCCAGTTCGACCCGGCACTCGCGACACAGGCCGCCGACGACCTCGGCCGTCCGTTCGTCCTCGTCACAGGTCAGACAGGCCGTGATCACACGATCGACACGAGCCTTCAGCGCAGACCTCTGCCGTACCTTCGCCTTCTTCGGAGGCATCTTGTTCTCCAGTCGCTTACGGGCGAGTCCGCCCGGGTTGGTCACGGGGGAGGGCAGCCCGTCGGTGAGCGCCCTGGTGATGTCATGGGGCGTCGAGCCACGGGACAGCCACTCCGCGGCAAGGGATTCGAGAGATCGGCAGTCGGACTCAGAGAGCGGCATGCGGGAATCGGCGACGCGGAGGTCGGCGAGGGCCTGATAGGCCGCGCTCGGCTGCCCGGCGGGCGGCTCGTCCACGGGAGCAGCCTCTTCGACCGCCTGATCAGCCGATGCCGGCGACTCGGGTTCCTCGGGCCGGGCCAGCCCCGCCTGGTAGTCCTCGGGGACGAGCCGGCCCTCACGCTGCCGCGCGAAGTCCGCCCACCACTCCTCCGACCTGCGCGTACGCGACCAGTACGTCCGCGTCACCCAGCGCATCGAGTCGTCCTCGACCGTGATGTGCTCGCGGATCTGCCGCAGATGGCCGACGTTGCTCAGCCTCTTCAGACACCCACGGGCGAACTGCTGCCCATGGACGGGGTGCGCGGCGGCGATCGCCTTGTAGCCCATTGCGTGGCCCTCTTCGAGATGGTCGACGAAGACGGCGATCTCGCGGTCGCGGGGGCTCAGATGTGCGAAGTCCGGGTCGGCGTGCGGGTCTTCGTCACCGGCGGGGCGTTTGCCGTAACCCGTTTTGGCCATCGGGTGGGACGGGGACGGCAGGACGGCACTAGGCTGGGCGTAAGCCACGATCGAGTCTCTTTCGATCCGTAGGTCAGGCCCCGGAGCCGGTGTTGGCGCACCGACCGGGGCCGAACTATTTGCTTGTTTGCCGCGAACCTAGAGCGGTTTCACTTTCCGACGCAAGCTGATCACGGAACGTCACCCTTTCGAGGGACGACGGCTCAACTCACGTGCAGATTTGGTTGGTTGGGTTGGATTTCACCCCGCCCAGAACCCAGGGGAAGAGCTCGAAGCCCGAGGCTCAAGCTCCGGGCTGAACTGCGGAAACGGGACTGGGCACCGATCAAGACGCGGGACCGAGAGCGCAACGCCCCGATTGCCGACGCTGATCACATCCCGCCGCCGAACAGCGTCAGGAGTCCGTGGTCCAGCTCCGCACCCACAGTCTCCTCACCCGGTGCGATCACGGTGTACGTACGCGCCAGGAAACGGAGCAGATCGGCGGTGGCGAACCGGAGCCGGGCAACCCCCTGCGGCGCGTGGAACTCCACGTACGTGTGGGACGCCCCGCACGGCCGTACCCGCACGCAGTCCATCCCCGCGGATGCCCGCAGCCCCTCTCCCAGCAGCGCCCTTGCAAACGTCCAGACCGTGCCCTCGCCGTCGGACGTGACGTACGCCGGGAAGTCGATATGCACGGCCAAGGGGCTTTCGGAGGTGTAGCGAAGGGTGGCGGGAATCGCCGATTCCTGGTCCGTCGCGATGACCAGACGAGCGCCGACCGGCTGCTCCAGGGTGACGTACATGGGCGGGCTCCGAGTTCGGGGGCAACGGGCCGAAAGCGGCCGTTGTGAAGTGAGAGCACCCGAGGGGCACATCGATTACGCCATTCCAGAGACCACTTAAAGTGATCCAAGCCACATGCGATCAGTTGCCCGTCGATGCGGAGCCGATGTCACCACCCGCCGCGATCGAACCCTTACCCGAGGCGTTGACGCCCCCGGTGGGCGAGGCAGGAGCAGTCGGCGGCGCGGGCGGCACCGGCACCGGCACCGGCGTTGCTCCGCCCGTGGCCGCCGTACCGATGTTGCCGCCCGCCGCGATCGAACCGTCACCGGAAGCGCTGACCGAGGCCGATGATGCGGACGAACCTCCGAACTGTCCGATCAACGCGAGCGCCAGGCCGACGAGGGCCACGATCCCGCCCGTCACGCTCGCCATCTGATCCGCCTTGCCCAGATCGACGAAGGCGACCGCGACAAGAGTGGCGGCGCCGACGCCGCAGAGGCCGACTCCCGTCCACAGCAAAGGCTTTGACATCATGCCGGGCATTGTGACGTATGCGGGGTGGCGAGGGAGGACAATCAGCCCAGGTTGGCAGGCGACGAAGACATCAGTCGTCGGCGTCGGGTGCGACCCCACCCGGGATGACGCCCGGCGGCAGGTCGAGGGAGACGAAGAGTTCGCGTACGGACGCCATGCCCTGCATCAGCTTGTCGAAGGTCTCTGGGTCCCCGTCGGCACCGCGGGTGAGGGCCCTGACAAACCAGTCGAGTGCCGCGCTGCATTTCGACGCGTCCTCACTCGCTACGGCCAAGCCCAACAGAATCCCATGCGCGTAGAACGTCGTGGGGTCGTCCTGGCCCAGATAGCGCTCACTGTCCTGTCCGGCCTGCTCGGCCAGAGGGATGGCACGATCCAGGTCCTCCAGATACATGTGCACCTGTGCAAGCTCCAGTCTCGCCCTGATCGTGTCGTCGTGCTCCCTGCCGAGTTCCGTTTCGCAGTCGGTGAGGTGCGACTCGGCCTTCGGCAGCCACTCCCTCGCCCATGCCTGGACTTCCTCGGGCCCGATCTCTGCCCGCAGTTGCTCGACGACCGCTGTCATCTCTGTGGCGCCGTCTTCTCCGGCGCTCTGAAACATGTCGGCGAACGCGAACCCGGCGCTCGCGAAACGGCGCGCCACACCGCTCATCCGGGGCAACGACCCCCGGACGGTCAGTGTCAACGGATGCCTCTCTCCCAGTTCCCGGGCGCAGTCCTCGTGCAATCGCACGAGGTCCTGGTCGTCGGCGTCGACGGGGCTGCGGCCCAGCTGGACCAACACGGCGGACCAGCGCGTCCGCAACGTGTCGGGGTGCCCTGCCCCCAACGTCCGACTGCGTTCCGCCACCACGTCCGCCAGCAGGGCGGCCGCGCTCTCAAAGTCGCCGGCCTTGAGGTGTGACCCCACGAGTTCGTATCGCGCCGTGAGCGTCTCCGGGTGCTGCGGCCCCAACACCCGCTCGCATCTGGCGACATGCTCAAGCGCCTCGTCGAGGGGTGGGGAGCCGAGGTTCATGAGGCGGTTACGGGCCGCAAGCGACAACGGATGCTCCTTGCCGTGGTGCCGCGCGAGCCCGGACTCGCCACGGGAGAGCAACCGTCTCGCTCGACCGATGATCCCCTGGTGTCCCGCGAACTCTCCCATCCTGCTGAACAGCATCGCCGCCGCAGCCGAGTCCGTGTCCGGCGAAGTGTGCTGCGCCAGAGCCTCGGTGTGTGGCATCAGCACCCGCCACACCGGCCAGCCGGACACGTCGTCCACGTCCGCCGGAAGCGTGCGGGTCAGGCATTCCACAGCGATCTCGGCCGAGCGGGTCACGGCAGCGGGCGTCCGGTGCGGGTCTTCCGGATCCGGTGTGCGGGCCACGGCCTGGACCAGCCGGTGCAGGGAGAGCGACAACGTGCCACGCGGAGTCACCATGCTGTGTGCCGCGAGCTTGCCGATGGCACTGCGGACGGCGAGCGGGGGGCCAAGCGCGTCCAACAGCGTGCGAGGGATGTCTTCGGGTGCGTACCAGGCGAGCGCGAGAAGGATGGTGACGGCGAGCGAGTCGTCGGCCAAGCGGTCAAGGGTCATGCGCCACACCCGTGCGACGGCACGTGCCGTGTCACCCCCCTCTGCCATCGCCGTATACATGTCGGCCGGGAACTCGGCGAGCAGGCTCAGATAGTCAGCCGCGGACGTGTCCGTCTCCTGGCAGTAGGCCGCCGCCTGCTCGATGGCCAGTGGCAGGAAGCCGAGTTCGGCGCAGACCTCGCCCACGCCGTCGCCTGCGCGAGGACAGATCTGGGTGAACAGGTCGACGGCTTCGTCCCGTGCGAGCACATCGAGGGGGATGGTCTCCGCGATGCCGTGCCAGCCGGTGGCACGCCTGCTGGTGATGAGGAAACGGCCGCCGGTTGCAGCCGCCAGCAGCGGTTTCACTTCGGCGGGGTCAGCGACGTTGTCCAGGACGACGAGCCAGTTCTGGTGAGCCGCCAGCCACTGCACTGCCCAGTCGCGGAGCTGCCCTTGGTGCATGTGCATCGCGAGCGCGGGGTGCAGGGCGGCCGCCAGAAGGGCCAGTCCGGTGTCGACCGCAGCCTGGCTGTCGGCGCTGATCCACCACACCGGCGTGTGCCGCGCGTGATCGGCGGCCCAGTGCGCGGCAAGCGTGGACTTGCCCACTCCGCCCAGCCCATGCAGGACAGTGTTGGAGCGAGCCGCCGTTCCCCCTTGCAGAAGAGCGATTTCCCGGTGCCTGCCGATGAACAGGAAAGGACGCTCCGGAAGGTTCGTGAGCCCGGCCGGGGAGTCCACGGAAGCGGCCCGATGGGCGACCTCAAAGGCATGCGGTGGCAGAAACGTGGCGTTCTCGATGTGCTGGGAGCCGATCCCACCCGCCCCCACCACCGTGCCGATGTCACGACCCGCAGCGACCGACTCGTCCCCCGAAGCGGCTACGGAGGGCCGCCGATCAAACACACCGCTCATGGGTCACATGATGACGCGCCGCACCGGAAATCGTCAGGGAAGTCGTGACAGTTGAGGTGCCCGCACTTGGCGAGCACCTTCTCCCGCTGACTCTGCGCTACTTCGCCGGCCCCAGGCCCAGCGGACCCGCGATCTCCTCCACCATCACCTTGCCCGCCTCGAACTCCAGCGTCTCGTCGCCGATGGCCTGGTCGGTGTCGAGGCCGTCCAGCTCCGCCAGCGGCTGGTTCAGGCGGACGTGCGCGACGACCGACTGAAGGGCGCGCAGCGTCGCGGACGCCGTGGAGCCCCAGTTGGAGAAGTAGGAGAACTGCCACCACCACAGCGCCTCCGTGGTGCGGCCCGCCCGGTAGTGGGCCATGCCGTGGCGCAGGTCGGTGATGACATCGGTCAGGTCGTCCGAGATACGGGCCGGCACCGGGGCCTTGCGGGGCTCGTAGGGGTCGAAGACCTCGGAGTAGACGTCGATCGGCTCCAGCAGCCGGGCGAGGTTCTCGCGGAGCTCGTCCACGTCCGCCTCCGGGCCCAGGTCGGGCTCGTAGCGCTCGTCGGGGACGATGTCCTCGTGGGCGCCCAGGCGGCCGCCGGCCAGCAGGAGCTGGGAGACCTCCAGGAGCAGGAAGGGGACGGCCGAGTCGGGCTCGTCGCCCTTCGCCACCTCGATGACGGCCACCAGGAAACTCTCGACCTGGTCGGCGATCTGGACCGCGAAGTCGTCCGGGTCCTGCGCGGACGCGTGCAGTGTGGCGTCAGACATCTAGGAGTCGTCTCCCCTCGAAGGCGCGGCCGAGGGTCACCTCGTCCGCGTATTCCAGGTCGCCACCCACCGGGAGGCCGCTGGCCAGGCGGGTGACCTTGAGGCCCATGGGCTTGATCATGCGGGCGAGGTACGTGGCTGTGGCCTCCCCCTCCAGGTTCGGGTCCGTGGCCAGGATCAGCTCGGTGACCGTACCGTCGGCCAGACGGGCCAACAGCTCTCGTATGCGCAGATCATCGGGTCCTACACCCTCGATCGGGCTGATCGCGCCGCCGAGCACGTGGTACTTGCCGCGGAACTCCCGGGTGCGCTCGATCGCGACCACGTCCTTGGGCTCCTCCACCACACAGATGACGGAGGGGTCGCGGCGGGTGTCGCGGCAGATGTTGCAGAACTCTTCCTGGGCGACATTGCCGCAGGTGGCGCAGAAGCGGACCTTCGCCTTGACCTCCATCAGGCACTGCGCGAGCCGGCGTACGTCCGTCGGTTCCGCCTGAAGGATGTGGAAGGCGATCCGCTGCGCGCTCTTGGGACCGACGCCGGGCAGCCGCCCCAGTTCGTCGATGAGGTCCTGGACCACGCCTTCGTACAACGGACTGCCGTCCTTCCTTGGTTCCTTGCAGTACGTACGCTAGTTGGCCGACACCCGGCTGTGAAAGACGGGCACCGCCGAAAGACCGGCACTGCCGACGACCGGTTCCCTAGAAGGGCAGCCCGGGGATGCCGCTGCCGCCACCGCCGAGGCCCTGGGCCAGCGGGCCGAGCTTCTGCTGCTGGAGCGTCTGCGCGTTCTCGTTGGCCGCCTGGACGGCCGCCACGATCAGGTCGGCGAGGGTCTCGGTGTCGTCCGGGTCCACCGCCTTGGGGTCGATCTTCAGCGCGCGCAGCTCACCGGCGCCGGTGACGGTGGCCCTGACCAGTCCGCCGCCCGCCTGTCCGTCCACCTCGGTCCTCGCGAGCTCCTCCTGCGCGTTCGCCAGGTCCTGCTGCATCTTCTGGGCCTGCTGGAGCAGCTGCTGCATGTTGGGCTGGCCACCACCGGGGATCACGATCAGCTCCTGTGTCGGTACGGCTGTGTGGGCGAGGTTTTCCTCCCTGGCACGAGCCTACGTGGTCGGGACGGGCGTCGCCCCAGCACTCTTTCGAGTGAGTCGACGTGGAGTCCTATACCTGATCAAGGCCCTCTTCCGAGCGGAAAAGCGACCAAAGCACCCCCTTCGCCACCCATTGGGCGGTAGGAAGGACCGGCACATCAGCATCAGGCGTCACGCAGGGTGACCGATCAGTAGGGAGCGCCGGGTGGCTCAGCCGGAGATGCAGCCCGAGGGCCGGCCTCAGGACGGGAGGGCGGATCTGGCCGGGCGGACGTTTCCGCTCGGCGACTGGGGCGAGCCCGCCGTGCGGCTGGACGAGCTGTACCGGTGGGTGGAGCACGGGGCGCTGGAGACGGCGTCCTGGTATCTCGCGGACCGGGTGTGGAAGCGGCGAAGCGCGCGGGCCCTGCGGGGCGGGGCCGCGGCGGGGGCGGCGACCGGGGCGGTGCTGCCGGTGCTGGGTCTGACGGGGGTGGCCGGGACGGGGGTCGCGGCCTGGGGTTATCTCGGGCTGCTGCTGGCGGTGGCCTGTGTCGCCGTGGACCGGTACTTCGGGGTGACGTCCGGCTGGATAAGGAACGTGGCCACCGCGCAGGCCGTGCAGCGGCGGCTCCAGGTGCTCCAGTTCGACTGGGCCTCGGAGAACGTCCGCGAGGTCCTCGGCCCCACGGAGGGCACGGCCGCCGAGGCCACCGAGCGCTGCCTGGGCGTCCTGCGGCGCTTCTCCGAGGACGTGACGGAGCTGATCCGGGTGGAGACCGCCGACTGGATCGTGGAGTTCCGCAACGGCTCGGCCCCGATGGGCATCCAGGGCGCGGTCACCTCCGCCGGCCGCCAGGACCCCGGCACCGCGCAGGGCCGCTTCCCCCTCCCCCCGACCCCCCCGACCAGACCGAACATGCCCCGGCAACGGCCACCGGAGCCCCGCTGACGACGGTGTCAGGGCGAGGCCGACACGGATGACGAAGGTGCCGTGGCCGGGCTGTCGCCGGTCAGGGCTGTGTGGAGCGCGCTGCCCGCTCCCAGGGCGACCACCACGGCGACGGCTATCAGGGCCGCCGTGACGGGGCGGCTGCGGTGGGCCGGGGCGCCCTCCTGGTCCGGGGTGTACGGCGGGAGGTAGGTGCCGGGCGGGAGGTGTTCGCGGGAGGGGCCGTGGTCGGGTTCCGGTTCGGCCGCGGTGTGTTCCTCCGGGTCCTCCCCCGCGGGCCTTCCCTCAGGACCCGACATCGCGGGCCTTCCTCCGAGACCCTCCATCGCAGGCCCTCCCCCGAGACCGCACACCCGCACAGCCGTACACCCGCACGACCCAGTCCAGTGTCTACGGCCGCCCGCTGTCCGTCGAGAGCTGGTCCAGCACCTTGCTCAGCCGCTCCAACACGCTTACCGCCTCGACGAGTTCGGCCTCACCGAAGGCCTCCGCGAGGCGGTCGGCCAGTGCCGCGTGGCCCGGGTTGATCCGATGCACGGCAGCCCGTCCCGCCTCGGTCGGCGCGAGGAGCTTGGCACGGCGGTGAGCCGGGTTGGGGCGGTACTCCGCCAGCCCCCGCTCCACCAGCAGATCGGCGATCCGCTGCACGCTCTGCCGGGTGATGCCCATCTCCCGGGCGATCCCGGCCACCGGCAGCGCCTGCCCCAGCACCGCGCCGAGCACCTGCCACCAGGCGGCGGTGAGACCGGCGGGAGCCGCCAGCTCGTCGGCCACGGAGAGGAACTGGCCGTTGAGCCGGAAGACCCCGAGCGCCCCGCGGCTGAGCAGGTCCTGGCGGGCCCGGCTCACCGCCCGGCCGCCTTCTCCAGCACCGCGTACGCCTGCGGGTCGGAGTCGTGGAACAGCCGGTACCAGGCGTCCAGCACCTCCCCCTCGTAGACCCCGAGCAGCCGGAAGATCTCCCGGGCGAACGCGACGGGCTCGGTGGGCCCGGCGGTGATCAGGGTGCCGTCGGTCACGGCGTCCGCGTCGACGTACCGCTCGCCGCCGCCGTATCCCGTGGCCGCCAGATAGAAGGAGACGGCGCCGGTGTGGCGGCGGTCGTCGAGCAGCCCCTCGCGCGCGAGACCGGCGGTGGCCCCGCAGATCGCGGCGACCGGAACCCCGGCGTCGAGGAACTCCCGCGCCTTGCGGGCGAAGGGGGCGAGGTCGTCCGAGGTGTCCCAGAGGTCCGCTCCCGGGAGGATCAGCAGGGAGCTGTCGGACGGCCGTACGGCGTCCAGGGCGCGGGACGGCTGGACGCGCAGGCCGCCCAGGGAGGTCACCGGCTCACCGGACGGGCCGACCGTACGGATCTCGTACCCGGCGCGGGCGAGGTAGGCGGTGGCGTACCCCGTCTCCCAGTCGGCGAAGGTGTCGTAGACGGCGAGATGTACGGGTTTCCCAGTCATGGCAGCATGCTGTCATCTCGGCAGCATGCTGTCAATCGATACCGCGACCCGGACCACCCTCGGGCACCCTGGACAACCTGTCGCGGAAAGCCGCCGTCCGCAGACAGGACGCCGATACCGCTTCCGCATCGCGGACATTTACGCTCACCGCATGACCCCTCAGCCACACCCCGAGGTCGGCGCCGCCGTGAAGGCCGCGGACCGTGCACACGTCTTCCACTCCTGGTCCGCGCAGGAGCTCATCGACCCGCTCGCCGTCGCCGGTGCGGAGGGGTCGTACTTCTGGGACTACGACGGCAACCGCTATCTCGACTTCACCAGCGGGCTCGTCTACACCAACATCGGCTACCAGCACCCCAAGGTCGTCGCCGCGATACAGGAGCAGGCTGCGAAGCTGACCACCTTCGCGCCCGCCTTCGCCATCGAGGCCCGCTCCGAGGCGGCCCGGCTGATCGCCGAGCGGACGCCCGGGGACCTGGACAAGATCTTCTTCACCAACGGCGGGGCCGACGCCGTCGAGCACGCCGTGCGGATGGCCCGGCTGCACACCGGGCGGCCCAAGGTGCTCTCCGCCTACCGGTCGTACCACGGCGGCACCCAGCAGGCCGTCAACATCACGGGCGATCCCCGGCGCTGGGCCTCCGACAGCGCTTCCGCGGGGGTCGTGCACTTCTGGGCGCCCTTCCTGTACCGGTCCCGCTTCTACGCCGAGACCGAGGAGCAGGAGACCGCGCGGGCGCTGGAGCACCTGGAGACGACCATCGCCTTCGAGGGGCCCGCCACCGTCGCCGCGATCATCCTGGAGACCATCCCGGGGACGGCGGGGATCATGGTTCCCCCGCCCGGCTACCTCGCCGGCGTCCGCGAGATCTGCGACAAGTACGGGATCGTCTTCGTCCTCGACGAGGTGATGGCCGGGTTCGGCCGGACCGGCGAGTGGTTCGCCGCCGACCTGTTCGACGTCACCCCCGACCTCATGACCTTCGCCAAGGGAGTCAACAGCGGATACGTGCCGCTCGGCGGGGTCGCCATCTCCGGGGCCATCGCGGAGACCTTCGGAAAGCGGCCCTACCCCGGCGGGCTCACCTACTCCGGACACCCGCTGGCCTGCGCCGCCGCCGTCGCGACGATCGACGTCATGGCGGAGGAGGGCGTCGTCGACAACGCCAGGCACCTGGGGACGGCCGTCCTGGAGCCCGCGCTGCGGGAGCTCGCCGCCCGCCACCCCAGCGTCGGCGAGGTGCGGGGCGTCGGCATGTTCTGGGCGCTGGAGCTCGTGAAGAACAAGGAGACCCGCGAGCCGCTCGTGCCGTACAACGCGGCCGGTGAGGCGAACGCCCCGATGGCCGCGTTCGCCGCCGCCGCGAAGAAGCAGGGCATCTGGCCGTTCGTCAACATGAACCGGACGCATGTCGTGCCGCCGTGCAACGTCAGCGAGGCGGAATTGAAGGAAGGGCTCGCCGCGCTGGACGTGGCGCTCTCCGTGGCGGACGAACACACGGAGTAAACCCCCCGGGCCTTCGAACGCGTAAGGTGGCGTGCTCGTAGACATATGTACGAGCACGCCATTTGCACATGCGCGAGGGAGGCGCCCCGACGATGCCCGGCAGCAGCGGCAACGGTGCCGTCACCCGCAGCACGCTGCGGCAGCAGATCGCGGACGCGCTGCGCGACGAGGTACTGGCCGGGCGGCTCCAGCCGGGGCAGGAGTTCACCGTGAAGGAGATCGCCGAGCAGTACGGCGTCTCCGCGACCCCGGTGCGCGAGGCGCTCGTCGACCTGTCCGCGCAGGGACTCCTGGAGGCCGACCAGCACCGCGGCTTCCGGGTCCACGAGTACTCCCTCGACGACTTCCGCGGCATGATCGAGGCCCGCAGCCTGGTCACGGACGGTATGTTCCAGACCCTCGAGGCCGGCCACCGCATCTACCAGCAGCTCGACGAGCCTCGTACCGCGGCCGCCGTCGCGGGTGTCCGGCGGCGCGGCGAGGAAGCACGGCGGGCCGCCGTGGCGGGCGACCTGTCCATACTGATCGGCTACGACCTGCGCTTCTGGCGCGAGCTGAGCGTCCTGTTCGGCAATCCCTATCTGGCCGACTTCCTGCACCGGCTGCGCGTGCAGACCTGGGTGTGCACGGTCCAGCACCTGCGCCGCGTCACCGATCTGCGCGGCCGCCTGTGGGCCGGCCACACCGAGATCACCGACGCCCTGTACGGGCACGACACCAAGACGGCCCGCGAACTCCTCGCCGGCTACAACGGCCACTATCTGGCCCTCATCGAGGACCTCACCGCCGACTGACCGCCCCCGGCACGGGTAAGGGACCACCACGACCACCCCGACCCGCACAGGGGGCCCCGCGCAGGGACTCCAGCGACTACCCTTCCCTGACCACCGTGTGACGATATCCGCGCACAGCGAGTATCCGAGGAGCTGTCTTTTGGCCTGTGACCTGTGGCTGGTGCCGCTCGTCGACGTGTTGTGCCACACCCCGGACAACCCGTTCGCCGATGAACTCGCGCAATACAACAAGGTGCTCGCCGAGGCCGGCCTGCCACCGGTACCGGTCTACCAGTACATGCCGGGGCTGTCCGGCGAGGTCGCTCCGGTGGCCGGGTTCGACTACGACGCCCTGCACTTCCTGCGCCGCGCCTATCTGCTCCAGGTGTGCGGTCTCCCGGTCACCCCGGTCGACGAACTGGGCGGTGACTACGAGCAGTTGCTGGAGATGTTCGAGACGACGGCCCAGCAGTCCCATCTGGTCTGGCACTACGACCACGCGGGCGCGTACGTCCCGGTCGACTTCCCGCACCCCCTCGCCAACGACGAACTCCTCGCGGGCGGCGGCCCGTTGGGTTCCGCGCAGGCGCTGCTGCGGGAGCTGGAGTTCGTGGCCCCGGTGATCGGGATCGACCCGGCCAACCCGCCGGCGCCGCCCGAGCCGCCTCGCGCGCCCACCGAACTGGAGGAGCCGGCCGTCCCCGCGCCGTACGACCCCAGCCCGTTCGCCCGGGAACGCCATGTCTGGCTCGGGCTGCACGCGGCGGCGACCCGGAGCCTCGCCCAGGGCTCGATGATCATCTTCAGCTGACCTGAGCGAAGGTCAACGCCCCAGCTGGGACAGGCCCTTCTGGACGTCCTCGTAGTTCATCACGGGGGTGTACGTGATCTTGGCGCCCAGGTTCATGAAGAACGGCTCGCTGATCACCGGCATCAGCGAGCTGTCCTGCATGTCGAAGACCATGTAGGCGGTGCGCTGCCCGTCCTCGGAGGTGAAGTAGGCCGCCTCGGGCTTGATCTGTTCCATCGACGCCTCGATCAGCTTCGACAACGTGCCGTGACTGATGGCCTCGTTCGCCTTCTCCGTGTCCATGCACACTTTGAGCAGTACGCGCATCGCACTCACCTTCTCCGGATCGACACACGCCGATGCACGCTCTCAGAATATGCCTGTATGCGTTATTTCTCCCTGGCTGCTCCCGGGGAAGCAGCCGCACGGCCTCCCCCGGTGCGACGCCTGCCGCCGCACCCGCGCGCACGCTGGGTTCATCGATGAGGGGAGACGGCGATGATCCTGGTGACCGGAGCTACGGGCCATGTGGGCGGTGAGCTGGTACGGCTGCTCGCGGCGGCCGGTGAGCCGGTGCGCGCGATGACCCGGCGGCCCGGGCAGGCACGGCTTCCCGCGGGCGTGGAGGCGGTGTACGGGGACGCGGCGGACCCGGCGAGCCTGGACACGGCCTTCGCGGGCGCCCACGGGGCCTTCCTGATGTCGGCGCAGGCGATCGGCACGGCCCCCGAGCCCACCCACGACCTCGCGCTGGCCGGGGCGGCGGCCCGGGCGGGGGTCCACCGGGTCGTGAAGCTGTCCACCCTGGACGGCGGGCGGGGCGACGACCCGATCGCCCGCTGGCAGCGGACGGCGGAGGCGGCCGTGACCGACCCGGCCCGACGGTTCGCCTGGACCCTGCTGCGCCCGGGCCGTTTCATGTCCAACGCCCTTCAGTGGGCGGAGCAGTTGCGGGCCGGCGACGAGGTGGCGATCCCCTTCGCGGACCGCGCCGCGGCGAGCGTCGACCCGACGGACCTGGCACATCTCGCGGTACTGGCCCTCACCACCGGCGAACACACGGGTGCCGTCCATGAGGTGAGCGGCCCGCAGTCCCTCACGCCCGTCGAGGAGGTGGCGATCCTCGGCGAGGTCCTGGGCCGCGACCTGCGCGCCCGCCCGGTCTCCGGCGAGGCCGCCCGCGCCGGGATGGCCCGGTACGGCTTCCCTCCCGACGTCGTCGACGCGATCGTGCGCCGGGCACTGGACGGCGACCGGGGCTCGGAAGTGCTGCCGACGGTGGAGAAGCTGCTGGGGCGTCCGGCCCGGACGTTCACCGAGTGGGCGGTGGCGCACAGGGAGGCGTTCCGCGGCGGTGGGCACCCGGATCGTGGACAGCACCAGGGGCTGCTCCGGCGATGCACGACCCGGCGGTCAACTGCCGTGCTGCGCCGGGATGTCGGACACTTCGGCAGCGTCGGCGTCCGCCCCCGACGATCCGCTGAACAGGTGAATCACCGCATACGCCCATAAAGGGCTGGGCATGCAGCGCGCATGCGCCCCGCCTTGATCACTTCCGTGCTGCTCGCCGCCCTCGCACCCCTCACCGCCCCGCCCGCGCACGCCGCCGCCGTACCACCGGGGCACGTCTACTTCTGGGCCGAGCCGGGGCAGATGGGGCCGGGCGGTGCCTGGGACTACGCGCCCCCGGGGTACAAGGAGGCGGCGCCCCGGGTGAAGCGGCACGCGTACTCCTTCGACTCGCACGCGCCGGGCACGGTGTACGCGATCGGCTTCCAGGGCGGCGGCACCTGTCTGTACCGGGCGATCCGCCCGGACGACTACTCCGACAACTGGAGCTGGGCCACGAAGTTCGACGGGGTCAGCGACACCACCATGGGCTGCGAAGCGGGCTGACCGCCCATGTGTTCCCGTACGGCGACGGCCCTGGCCGTCCTCACCCTGCTCACCGCGTCGGCCTGTGCCGCCCACCCGGCGCCCGGCGCCGACGACGTCATCAAGGCCGCCACCCGCAAGCTCACCGACGACTGCCTGACCCGGCGGGGGCTGAGCCCCGGGTCGGACCGGCAGCGCGTCGCCGACGCACTGTTCGGCACCGGGCGGGCCGAACTGTCGCTGCGGCTGCCCACCGGCTTCACCGTCCGCGCCCACACCGACGGCTGCCTCGCGGCCGCACAACGGCGGCTCTACGGCGACCAGGACCGCTGGTTCCACGCGTCCGTCGTCGTCAACAACCTGCAACCCGAGGCCGCCAGGACCGGCCGCCCGCTCTCCGAGGTCCGTGCGGCGCACCGCGCGGAGCTCACGGAGTGGCGGCGGCTGCGCGCCCGTGCCCTCACCCAGGCGACCGCCCTGCTGGAGGGCGGCGACATCACCCGACCGAGCACCACCCACCCGAAGGGAAACCAGTGAAGCGCTTCATCGCCGTCCTGTCCGCCGCACTGCTCGCCACCGGAGCCGTCCTCGCCACCTCGGCCTCGGCCCAGGCGGCGGCCTGCGGCAGCGGGAACTTCTGCGCCTGGACGGACGCGAACTTCCAGGGCCAGAAGATCGAGTGGACCGGCGACGACGGCTGGTGGGAGAGCAACATGGCCGACCAGGACTCCTCCTGGGCCAACCACGGCATCTCGGGCCCCGGCATCAAGGACCACGTCAAGGTGTACGCCTCCGCCAACCAGCTCGGCCCCATGACGATCTGTCTCGCCCCCGGCCAGGAGGTCGGCTACAACGGGGTGGCCAACGACCGCGGCGACTCCCACACCTGGGCGGCCGGCTGCTGACACGCCGGCCGCCCGGACGACGGGGCTCCGGTCAGAAGACCGGGGTCCCGTCCTGCGCCAGCCGCCAGTTGGTGACCGCGAAGTCCTTCGGGTCGAGGGCGCCCTTGGCCGTCACGTAGTCGATCATCAGCTGGCGGATCTCGTTGGTGGAGCTGTAGGCGATGTCGGCGGCGGCGATGTGCGGGTAGCCGGAGCCGCCGTTGGCCCGGTAGTTGTTGACGGCGACGACGAAGACCTGGTCGTCCGCGACCGGAGTGCCGTTCCAGGACAGGTTCTTGATGCGGGAGCCCTCGGCCTGCGCGATGTCGATGTCGTACGAGACGCCGGCCGCGGTGTCGTACATGTAGTCCCAGAAGCTGTTGGCGTTGGTGAGGGTCGCGGTGTCGACCTTCGTCCCGGCCGGGACCTTGTAGTAGTACTTCGCCGCGTACTCCAGGTAGTCCTTGAGCTGGGCGCCGGTGAGCTTCTTGCCGTAGAGGGTGTTGTCGTAGATGTAGAGCCCGGCGATGTCCTTGATGGTGACGCTGCCGGCCGGGATGTCGGCGGTACGGGAGAAGGGCGCGGCGACGGAGATCAGCGGGAGGGCCGCGTCGGCGGTGGAGAGGCCCGCCTTGACCGTGTCCATCTGGACCTGGTGGATGAAGTCCATGATGGGGACGTCCTTCCAGCAGGACTCGGCGGCCGAGAGGTCCTCGGTACAGGTGCCGACCGGGGTGTTGACGTACTTCACGACCAGCTCGTGGTCGGCCTCCAGGAGCTTCTTGATCTCCGGGTCCTCGTCGACCGTGTTGGGGTTGAGGGTCTGGGCGGTCTTCTTGGTGACCTTCCACTGGCCGCGCACGAGTTCCAGCTCGAAGTCGAAGACGCTGAGCCGGTAGCCCCAGCAGTACGGCTCGGACAGCAGCACGTCCTCGCCGGTCTCCTCGTTCTTCACGGTGTACGACGGCACCTCGACGTGGGTGTGGCCGACCAGGATCGCGTCGATGCCGGGGACCTGCTGGGCGACGAGGTTGGAGGCGTTCTCGATGTACGGGAGCTCGTCGCCGTACGACGAACTGCCGTCCAGGCCCGAGTGGTCGGTGAGGAAGACGACGTCACAGCCGAGCGCGCGCAGCCGGGGCACGTACTTCTTCGCCTGCTCGACGAGGCCGGGGAAGACCATCTTCCCGCTGACGTTGTCCTTGTCCCACAGGGCGATGCCGGGGTTGGTGAGGCCGAGGATGCCGACCTTGATGTCCGGGGCGCCCGGCACGCAGATCCGCTTGACGGTGTACGGCTGGAAGGCGGGCTTCAGCGTCTTCGCGTCCAGCGCGTTGGCGCCCAGCAGCGGGAAGCGGCACTGGCTCTCGAACTTCCTGAGCACCTCGATGCCGTAGTTGAACTCGTGGTTGCCGAGGGCGGCGGCGTCGTAGCGCATGTGGTTCATGGCGACGGCCATCGGGTGCTTGGGGGCGCCCTTGCCGGTGATGGGCTGCACGCGGGCGAAGTAGTAGGCGAGGGAGGTGCCCTGGATGATGTCGCCGGCGTCGACGAGCAGCACGTGCTCCTCGCCCTTGGCGGCGCGCTGCTGCTTGATGAGGGTGGCGACCCGGGCGACGCCGACGGAGTTGCCCTTGCTGTCGGAGTAGGCCGCGTCCTTGTAGTAGTCCCAGTCGAAGACGTGGCTGTGCAGGTCGGTGGTCCCGAGGATGGAGAACGTCCAGGTGCGGTTGTGCTGCGGGGGCTTGTGCTCGGCGGCGGCCTGGGCGGGGGTCGCGGCCCCGGTGCCCGCGGCAGCGACGGCCGCCCCGGTGACGGCCGACTTCTTCACGAACGCACGGCGGTTCATGGGACTGACGGGCATGCGGAGCTCCTGGAGCTGGTGAGGGAGAAGGGACGGAACTACCCGCGTAGATAGTTGCGTTCCCGCGCTTCCCGCCGGAACCAGGAAAAGGCCATGGGCCGGTCAAGGAAGTCCATGACCGGCCCACGGGGTGTTCTTCTCGCGGCCTACAGGAACGAGTTGATCTCGATCGTCTCGTCGCGGCCGGGGCCCACGCCGATCGCGGAGATCGGGGCGCCGGACATCTCCTCCAGCGCCTTCACGTAGGCCTGGGCGTTCTTCGGGAGGTCCGCGAAGGTCTTGGCCTTCGTGATGTCCTCGCTCCAGCCGGGCAGGTTCTCGTAGATCGGCTTCGCGTGGTGGAAGTCGGTCTGGGAGTACGGGAGTTCCTCGACGCGCTTGCCGTCGATCTCGTAGGCCACGCAGACCGGGATCTGCTCCCAGCCGGTGAGGACGTCGAGCTTGGTGAGGAAGAAGTCGGTGAGGCCGTTGACGCGGGTCGCGTAGCGGGCGATCACCGCGTCGAACCAGCCGCAGCGACGGTCCCGGCCGGTGGTGACACCCCGCTCGCCGCCGATGCGGCGCAGCGCCTCGCCGTCCTCGTCGAAGAGTTCGGTGGGGAAGGGGCCGGAGCCGACGCGGGTCGTGTAGGCCTTCAGGATGCCGATGACCCGGCTGATCTTCGTCGGGCCCACGCCGGCGCCGGTGCACGCGCCGCCCGCGGTCGGGTTGGACGACGTGACGAAGGGATACGTGCCGTGGTCGATGTCCAGAAGCGTGCCCTGGCCGCCCTCGAACAGGACGACCTTGTCCTGCTCCAGCGCCTGGTTGAGCACCAGGACCGTGTCGGCGACGTACGGCTTGAGCTTGTCCGCGTAGCCGAGCAGTTCCTCGACGACCTGCTCCACCTCGATGGCCCGGCGGTTGAAGACCTTGGTGAGGAGCTGGTTCTTGCCGTCGAGGGCCGCCTCGACCTTCTGGGTCAGGATCGACTCGTCGTACAGGTCCTGGATGCGGATGCCCACGCGGTTGATCTTGTCGGCGTAGGTCGGGCCGATGCCGCGTCCGGTGGTGCCGATCTTGCGCTTTCCGAGGAAGCGTTCCGTCACCTTGTCGACCGTGACGTTGTACGGCGTGATGACGTGGGCGTTACCGCTGATCAGGAGCTTGGAGGTGTCGACACCGCGGTCGTTCAGTCCGTTCAGCTCGGAGAACAGGACCGACGGATCGATGACGACTCCGTTGCCGATGACCGGGGTGCACCCCGGCGACAGGATTCCGGAAGGGAGCAGGTGGAGGGCGTACTTCTGATCGCCCACGACTACCGTGTGGCCGGCGTTGTTGCCGCCCTGGTAGCGCACCACATAGTCGACGGATCCGCCTAGCAGGTCCGTCGCCTTTCCCTTGCCTTCGTCACCCCACTGAGCACCGAGCAGCACAAGTGCGGGCACGCGCGTACACCCCTTCCGGGCGGGGCATGTCCAAGGTCAGGGGTGGACGCGTACGGTTCTCCGTCGCGTGCACCAACGGCCGTCGTCGGCCGCTGCCCGTCGGACCCGGATGCCCCGGAATAGACGAAGCCCCTGGCGCAATAGCGCAAGGGGCTCTTGCACAAAGATGCTACCCGAGGAAGCGAGGCATGGCCGAGGTGGCGACTTCCGCGACTTCCGATCAGCTGCTCGTGGTGATCGATCCGGTCGCCAGGCAGACGGACGGCGAGTCCGTACGGATCGTGAAAGACGTGCTCAGCGCGGGTGCGGCGACGAAGGTGTGTCTGCCGGAGGGGCCCGAGGAGTTCGCCAGGGCGCTGACCCGGCGGGGCTCCCGGCGGCCGGTGGTGGTCGGTGACGACCGTGCGCTGATGCGCGCGGTGGTGCTGCTGCACCGGCAGCGGGAGCTGGCCGAATGCGTGCTGTCGGTGGTGCCGGTGGGTCCGGCCCTCGGCGTCGCGCACGCCCTGGGGGTGCCCACGGGGGCGGTGGCGGCCGCGCGGGCGGTCCTGGACGGGGCCGAGCGGCGCCTGGACATGCTGGTGGACGACAGCGACGGGGTGGTGCTCGGCGCGCTGCGGATCCCGGCGCCGCCGGCCGCCCCGGCGGTCGACGCTTCGGCCCGTCCCTGGCTGCGGACCTGTCAGTCGCTGGTACGGACCCTGGTGCCGGCCAGGCCGGCGCGCGAGACCGTCGTCCCGCCCCCCGGTCCCGCGCGGCTGCGGGTGGAGGTCGACGGGGTGACGCTGGTCGACCTGGACCACCCCCTGGAGGCGGTCTCGGTGACCCCTGGCCAGGGCGGACTCGCCTCGGTGGAGGTACGCCCGGCCTCGGTGGGCGCGGAGGCGTCCCCGCTGCTGGCCTCCGGCAAGACGGTGACCGTCACGGGCGCGGACTTCCGCTACCGGGCGGACGCGGGGGTGGCGGGGCCGGTACGGAGACGGACGTGGACGGTGCGGGAGGGGGCGGTGGGGCTGGTGCTGCCGGTGCGGTGAGGCCGTCTGCCCGGCCGTCAGCCTTACTTCAGAGCAGGCGCTCGCGTACCTCTTCGTCGGCGGAGTCGTCCTTCAGGCCCACCCCCGTGAGCCCCAGTTCCCGTGCCCTGACCATCAGCGCCGTCAGCTTCGCCGCCGCCCTCTCGTACGACAGGCCCCGTGGGGGCCGGATGTTGGAGAGGCAGTTGCGGTCGGCGTCGGTCGTCGTGCCGGGGACCGGGCGGTGGGTCAGGTACGCGCCCAGGGAGTCCGCCGCCGACATGCCGGGGCGTTCGCCGATGAGGACCACCGCCATCGCGGCTCCCATGGCGTGCGCCACGTCGTCACCGAGGGCCACCCGGGCCTGTTCGGCGAGGACGACCGGGGCCACGCTCCAGTTCCCGAGGCGGGCCGTGGTCTCCCGGACGACCACCGCCGCGTGCTCGTGCACGGCCCGGCTGGAGAGCCCGTCCGCGACCACGAAGACCACGTCCCACTCCCCCGTGGGCAGATGGGCCCGGTCCACCGGGTCGAGACGGCGGCCCAGGTCAGGACGCTGGAGGTAGGTGAGCCGGTCGGAGGCCGTACTGCGGACCCGTACCGTCGGCGTCCCGGGCAGCGCCGCCGCGATCACGTCCGGGGCGAACGGCGAGTGCACCGCGTCCCGCGCCGCCGCGTGCGCCGCCTGGAGTTCGAGGCGGTGCCGGGTGGGCAGGGCGGAGCCGGCCCGGCCGAGGCCGATCCGGGCCTGGGTGCGCCGCCGCAGCGCGGACCACAGATCGGACGCGGCCACCGGTACGGCCGTCTCCCCCACGAACTCACCCGGCTCTACGGCGACTTCGCCCACGAACTCGCCCTTCTGCCCGGCGGCTTGGCCCACGAACTCGCCCTTCTGCCCGGCGGCTTCGCCCACGAACTCGCCCTCCGTCCCGGCGACTTCGCCCACGAACTCGCCCTCCGTCCCGGCGACTTCGCCCACGAACTCGCCCTCCGTCCCGGCGGCTTCGCCCACCAACCCGCCCTCCTGCACGGCAACGTCGCTCATGCCGCCAGCTCCTTCCCGATCGCGGTCAGCGGATGGCCGTCCTCGGAGACCTCGCGGATCCCGCCCCGTTCGTCCAGCAGCCCGATCGCGTCGAGCCACGCCTCGAACTCCGGTGCCGGGCGCAGCCCGAGGACCTCGCGCAGGTACAACGCGTCGTGGTACGAGGCGGACTGGTAGTTGAGCATGATGTCGTCGCCGCCCGGCGTGCAGATCACGAAGGACGCCCCGGCCACCGCCAGCATGGTCAGCATGGTGGCGATGTCGTCGTCGTCTGCGTCCGCGTGGTTGGTGTAGCAGATGTCCAGGCCCATCGGCAGACCCAGCAGCTTCCCGCAGAAGTGGTCCTCCAGGGCGGCGCGCAGGATCTGCCGGCCGTCGTAGAGGTACTCCGGGCCGATGAAGCCGACGACGGTGTTCACCAGCAGGGGCCGGTACCTGCGCGCCACCGCGTACGCCCGGGCCTCCACCGTCTGCTGGTCCACCCCGTGATGCGCGTCCGCCGACAGGGCGCTGCCCTGCCCGGTCTCGAAGTACATGACGTTCTGCCCGACGGTCCCCCGCTCCAGCGCGAGCGCCGCCCCGTACGCCTCGTCGAGCAGTCCCAGGGTCACGCCGAAGGACGCGTTGGCCGCCTGTGTCCCGGCGATGGACTGGAAGACCAGGTCCACCGGAGCGCCCCGGGCCATGAGGTCCACGCTCGTCGTCACATGGCTCAGCACGCACGACTGGGTGGGGATGGCGTACCGCTGGATCACCCCGTCCAGCAGTTCCAGCAGGTCCCGTACGGCCTTCGGGCTGTCGGTCGCCGGGTTGATGCCGATGACCGCGTCCCCGGAGCCGAGGAGCAGTCCGTCGAGGAGGGCCGCGGCCACGCCCGCCGGGTCGTCGGTGGGGTGGTTGGGCTGGAGCCGGGTCGCCAGCCGTCCCGGCAGCCCGATCGTCGAGCGGAACGCGGTGACCACGCGGACCTTGCGGGCCACGGCCACCAGGTCCGCGTTGCCCATGAGCTTGGAGACCGCGGCGGCCATCTCGGGCGTGACTCCCGGCGCCAGCGCGGCCAGCGCCGCCGCGTCCGCCCGCTCGGACAGCAGCCACTCCCGGAACTCGCCGACGCTGAGCCCTGCCACCGGCGCGAACGCGGCCGTGTCGTGCGTGTCGAGGATCAGCCGGGTCACGTCGTCGCTGTCGTACGGGATCACCGGCTCGGTCAGGAACCGGGCGAGCGGCACCTCCGCGAGGGCCCGGCGCGCCGCCACCCGCTCGCGTTCGGAGGCGGCCGCGAGCCCGGCCAGCCGGTCTCCGGAGCGTTCGGGGCTCGCGGCGGCGAGGAGACGGGCGAGGGTCTCGAAGCGGTACCGCTCGCCGCCCAGGACGGACGAATAGCTCATGCGGCGACGCTACGAGCCGCATGTTGCCGCCAGATTTCTAAAGGTCTGGTTGACAAACTTTTAACATGCCGAGACCCTTGCTCGACTCATTCGGTCTCCAGAGTTCCGGTCCAGCAGACAGTGCACACGCAAGGAGAGGGGCCAGCCCGATGGCAGTGGACGAGGGAGTCGCCCCAGCGGCGAGGACGGACGAGGGCGGCACGGTTCACCGGCTCAAGCCCAACGCCATCGGCCTGCTGGGCGTGGTGTTCATGGCCGTGGCGACCGCCGCGCCGATCACCGCGATGACGGGCAACGTGCCCTTCATGGTGTCCGCGGGCAACGGCATCGGTGCCCCGGCGAGCTATCTCGTCGCAATGGTCGTCCTGGCAATCTTTTCCGTTGGCTTCACCTCGATGGCGAAGCACATCACCTCCACGGGCGCCTTCTACGGCTTCATCTCCTACGGCCTCGGCCGCACCGCGGGCCTCGCGTCGGGCCTGCTGGCCACCTTCGCGTACGTCGTCTTCGAGCCGGCGCTGATCGGCATCTTCTCGACCTTCGCGACCGGGACGCTCAAGGACCAGACCGGGGTGCACATCCCCTGGTGGGCGTTCGCGGCGCTGATGCTCGCGGTCAACGCGACCGGCACCTGGTTCGGTGTCTCGGTCGCCGAGAAGCTGCTGGTCGTGCTGCTCGGCACCGAGGTGACGATCCTCGCCGCCATGGCCATCTCGGTCGCCCTGCACGGCGGCGGCCCGGACGGCTTCAGTCTCGCCCCGGTGAACCCGGTGCACGCCTTCCAGGGCACCTCCGCCGGCCTCGGACTCTTCTTCGCCTTCTGGTCGTGGGTCGGCTTCGAGTCGACGGCGATGTACGGCGAGGAGTCGCGCAACCCGAAGAAGATCATCCCCAAGGCGACGATGATCTCCGTCCTCGGCGTCGGCGTCTTCTACGTCTTCGTCTCCTGGATGGCGATCTCGGGCACCGGCGAGGGCAGCGCCGTCAAGGTCGCCACCGCCAACCCCCTCGAGCTCTTCTTCGGACCCACCGAGCGCTACGTCGGCCACTGGGCGGTCGACGTCATGCAGTGGCTGATGATCACCGGCTCGCTGGCCTGCGGCATGGCCTTCCACAACTGCGCCGCCCGCTACATGTACGCGCTGGGCCGCGAGGGCGTGCTGCCCTCGCTGAAGCACACGGTCGGCCGCACCCACCCCCGGCACGGCTCGCCGCACGTCGCGGGCCTGGTGCAGACGGGGGTGACGGCCGTACTCCTGCTGGCGTTCTGGGCGGCGGGGAAGGACCCGTACACGGGGACCTACGTCCTGCTCGCCATCCTCGGCACCATGGCGATCCTGGTCGTGCAGGCGGTGTGCTCGTTCGCGGTGCTGGTGTACTTCCGCTCGCACCACCCCGAGAGCCGCCACTGGTTCAAGACCCTCGCGGCCCCGCTGATCGGCGGTGTGGCGATGCTCGCGGTGGTCGCCCTGCTGATCTCCAACATGGGCGCGGCGGCCGGCTCGGAGTCGGGTTCCCTGGTCCTGAAGGCCACACCGTGGCTGGTGGCGGCGGTCGCGGCACTGGGCATCGGGTACGCGCAGTACCTGAAGCGGCGGTCGCCGGAGCGCTATCTGCTGCTGGGGCGGACGGTGCTGGAGGAGACGAAGGAGCGGTGAGCACCTGCTCGCCGGACGGGCTCCAGGGGTGAGCACCTGCTCGCCGGACAGGCTCTAGGGGGTTCCGAACAGCTTCTCGCGGTGCACCCGCCAGCGTTCCATCATGGCCGCGACCTCGACTTCGACGAACTCGAAGAAGGCGAGCGTCTCGGCCATGCGGCGTCCCGCGGGGGTGTCGGCGCCGAGGCTGGCGACACCCTCGCGCAGGGCGACCTCCCAGCGCTTGAGGACGGCCTCGCGGTTGGTGAGGGCCTCGTACCACTGGTCGCCGTGCACGCGGTACCGCTCCCGGCGCGAACCGGGCTCGCGCTCCCGCGAGACCATGTGCGTCTGGGCGAGGTAACGCACCGCGCCGGAGACGGCGGCGGGGCTGATCCGCAGCTGCTCGCCCAGTTCGACCGAGGTCATCGAGCCGTTGTCGCAGGACAGGAGGGCGGCGAAGACGCGGGCCGGCATGCGCTGCATCCCCGCCTCGACGAGCTGGGCTGCGAAGCCCTCCACGAACTTGGAGACCGCCTCCGGGTCCCGCTGCACCGCATCCGTCATGGTCACCACCCTAACCGGGCTTCACATGCTTCCTTAACTTCACAAATTTCTGAAAGAAGCGTACGTTCTGAAGCATGACGAAGGCCATCACCGTCTCCGGACTGCGCAAGTCGTTCGGGCGGACCCAGGCCCTCGACGGACTCGACCTGGACGTCGAGACCGGCGAGGTGCACGGCTTCCTCGGGCCCAACGGCGCCGGGAAGTCCACCACCCTCCGCGTCCTGCTCGGCCTGCTGCGCGCCGACTCCGGAGCCGCACAGGTTCTCGGCCGCGACCCGTGGACGGACGCGGTCGAGGTGCACCGCCGGATCGCCTACGTCCCCGGCGACGTGACCCTGTGGCGCAACCTCTCCGGTGGCGAGGTCATCGACCTCTACGGCCGGCTGCGCGGCGGCCTCTCGGCGACGCGGCGCGCCGAACTGATCGACCGCTTCGAGCTGGACCCCACCAAGAAGGGCCGCACCTATTCCAAGGGCAACCGCCAGAAGGTCGCCCTGGTCGCCGCGTTCGCCTCGGACGTGGACCTGCTGATCCTGGACGAACCGACGTCGGGCCTGGACCCGCTGATGGAGGAGGTCTTCCAGCGCTGTGTCGAGGAGGAGCGCGAGCGCGGCCGTACGGTGCTGCTGTCGTCCCACATCCTCAGCGAGGTCGAGGAGTTGTGCGACCGGGTGAGCATCATCCGGCGCGGCCGCACCGTCGAGACGGGCTCGCTCGCCGACCTGCGCCACCTCACCCGCACCAGCGTCACGGCCGAACTCGCGGGCACGCCCAACGGGTTGGCGCACCTGCCCGGCGTCCACGACCTCGACGTCCAGGGCCACCGGGTCCGGCTTCAGGTGGACACGGACAAACTCGACGCGGTGCTGCGGCAGTTGAGCGAGTCCGGGGTGCGCTCGCTGACGTCGACCCCGCCGACGCTGGAGGAACTGTTCCTGCGCCACTACCAGGACGAGGAGGCGACGTCATGACCTCGCTCGTCGGCACCGGCGTACTGCTGCGCTTCAACCTGCGCCGCGACCGGCTGATGATCCCGGTGTGGGTGGCGGTGAACGCCCTGATGGTCCTCTCCATGCCGAACACCCTCAAGGGCCTGTACGGCACCGAGGCCGAACGCGCCGACCTGCTGCACCAGGTCGCCGCCAACTCCTCCTTCCGCGCGCTGATCGGGCCCGCCTTCGACGACTCCCTCGGCGCCCTCACCGCCTGGCGCGTCGGCGTCTACGCGGGGGCGCTCGCCGCCGTCACCGGCCTCCTGGTCGTCGTACGCCACACCCGGGACGAAGAGGAGAGCGGACGACAGGAACTGCTCGCCTCGGGCGTGATGGGACGACGGGCCTCCCTGACGGCGGCGCTGCTGGCGGCGGCCGTGGCGAGCGGGGTGCTGGCCCTGCTGGTGACGGCGGGTCTGGCGGGCCAGGGAGTGGTGGGCGCGCTGGCGTTCGGGCTGGGGCTCGCCGCCGTGGGCATGCTCTTCGCCACGATGGCCGCGATCGTCGCCCAGCTGACGGAGAGCGCGCGGCTGGCGCGAGGTCTGACGGCGGGGGTGCTGGGCGTGGCCTTCGCGCTGCGGGCGGCGGGGGACTCGGTGTCGACCGACTCGTCCTCGGTGCTGACCTGGCTGTCGCCGCTGGGCTGGCTGTCGCAGCTGCGCCCCTTCGCCGGTGAACGCTGGTGGGTGCTGCTGCTCTTCGCGGCGGCGGTGGCGGGCCAGGGCGCGCTGGCCTACGTACTGGCGGGCCGCAGGGACGTCGGCATGAGCTTCGTGCCGACCCGTCCGGGACCTGCCGTCGGCCGCCTGGGCACGGCGGGCGCGCTGGCCTGGCGGCTGCATCGGGGCGGTGTGCTCGGCTGGTCGATCGGCTTCTTCCTGGCCGGGGTGGTCTACGGCGGTCTCACCGACGGCGCGGCCGACCTGGTCGGCGACAACGAGAAGGCCCGGGAGATCTTCGAGCGGATGGGCGGACAGTCCGGGATCACGGACGCCTTCCTCGCCTCGATGACCGGGATGCTGGGACTGGTGGCCGCGCTGTACATGGTCGCGTCGGTGCTGCGGCTGCACGGCGAGGAGACCTCGATGCGGGCGGAACCGCTGCTGGCGAACGCGGTGGGCCGGCTGCGGTGGGCCTCGGGCCATCTGGTGATCGCCTTCGGCGGCGCGGTGCTCATCATGCTGATCGCGGGTCTCGGCTTCGCCGTGGGCTACGGCAAGCAGGTCGGCCCGATCCTGGGCGCGTGCCTGGTGCAGGTGGCGGGGGTGTGGGTGATCGGCGGTGTGACGGTTCTGCTGTACGGGGTGGCCCCCCGGGTCGCTCCTCTGGCCTGGGGAGTCGCCGGGGCGGTCCTCCTGATCGGCTGGGTCGGCCCCGCGCTGGACGCCCCGCGCGCGGTCCTCGACCTGTCCCCCTTCGGGCACCTGCCGAAGCTGCCGGGCGGGGCGATGGAGTGGGGCCCGGTGCTAGTCCTGCTCGCGCTGGCGGCGGCCCTGGTCACGGGAGGCCTCGCGGGCCTGCGCCGCCGTGACCTGACGACCTGAACCGCGGACAGCGCCCCGGACGTCCCTCCCGACATGAAATGGCGTGTCGACGGAGTGACCTGCGGGGGCTGTGCGCTGTCGGCGGCGGGGGCGACGGCGGCCCCCCTGCTGTGGCTGTCGATGGCCCGCACCGAACGCCACCTGGGCGGCGGCTTCGAGAACGAGGGCATGAACCTCACGGTCCTGCTGACGGAGCTGCCCCTGGTGATCCTGGCGGGAGCCTTCCTGCCCGTACTGATCCTCACCCTGATCGTCCGGGTCTTCCGGAGCTAGTCGACGTACTGCTTGAGTTTCTCGGTGTCGAGTTCGATGCCGAGGGGGTCGGGGAGCAGCAGTGTGGCCCCGAAGGGCTCCTTGCGGATGCTGCGGTATCCGACCCCAGGGTCCGGATCGGCGTAGAGAGCGACCGTGCAGGCGTCGCGGTCGATCAACAGGTAGAGGGGAATGCCCGCCGCCCCGTACGCGACGGGCTTCTCCTGGCGATCTCGCAGGTCGGTGTCGGAGTCGTAGGAGGTGACCTCGACAACCATGAGCACACCAGTCGGATCGGCCCACTCACCATGCCCCGCGAAGTGCTCCTCAGGCACGAGGACGGCGTCGGGGCGTGCTCTGCCGTCCCGGTACTTCTCCACTCGCAGCCCCCGACCCTGATACAGGTCGAGATCGGGTCGGACCTGCATACAGCGCTTGCTCAGCCACACGACAATCGTGTCGTGGTCCCCGTCGGCCACCTTCTTGACCCCGATCCGTCCGTTGATGAACTCGAACCTGACGGCGTCGTCGGTCTCCTTGGCCGCGAAGGCGGCGATCCTCTCGAACTCCTCCACCGACATCTGGGACGACTGCACTGCGCGCTCTGCCATAACGGTCATGGTGCACCCCCTCTCAGGCTGTGGCCAGTGTGGCGAGCACCGAGCGAAGCGCGCGCCTGTTCGCCTGGTGATCAGCCGAACGAGCGATCACCTCACCTCGACGCTCAGTCCCTCCAGCCCCCGGATCACGAAGTTCGGCTTGCGTTCCGGGGGCTTCGCCAGAGTCAGGGCGGGGGTCTTCTCCAGCAGGGCCCTCATGGAGGCGGTCAGTTCGATGCGGGCCAGGGGGGCGCCGATGCAGTAGTGGATGCCGGCGCTGAAGGAGATGTGGGGGTTGTCGGCGCGGGTGAGGTCGAGGCGTTCGGGGTGGTCGAAGACGGCCGGGTCGTGGTTGGCGGAGCCGAAGAGCAGGGCGATCTCGGCGCCCCTCGGGACGGTCGTCCCGTCGATCTCGATCTCGTCCAGGACCCACCGCTCGAACAGCTGGAGCGGGGTGTCGTAGCGCATCAGCTCCTCGACGGCCCTCGGCACGAGCGAGTGGTCCGCGCGCAGGGCCGCCAGCTGCTCGGGGTTGCGGAAGAGGGCATACCAGCCGTTGACCGTGGCGTTCACGGTGGCCTCGTGGCCCGCGTTGAGCAGCAGCACACAGGTGGAGATCATCTCCTGCTCGGTGAGCCGGTCGCCCTCGTCGTACGTGGCGATCAGCCCCGAGATCAGATCGTCCCCGGGCCTGCCCCGCCGCTCGGCGATCAGCTCCCGCAGGTACTCCGTGAACTCCACGGAGGCCCGCACCGCACGGGCCGCGGTGTCCTGGGACGGGTTCAGCTCGTACATCCCGCAGATGTCCGCCGACCAGGGCCGCAGCGGCGCCCGGTCCGACTCGGGGATCCCCAGCATCTCGGCGATCACGGCGACCGGGAGCGGCTCGGCGACATCCCGGAGCAGATCCCCGCCCCCCGCCTCGACGAGCCGGTCCACCAGCTGCCCGGCCAGCCCGGTCACGTACGGCACCAGCCGCTCGACCGTACGCGGGGTGAACGCCTTCGACACCAGTCGCCGGATCCGGGTGTGGTCCGGCGGCTCCAGATCCAGCATCCCGTGGTCGTTGAGGGTGTGGAACGGCTCGTGCTCCGCCGGCGGTGCCGTGCGCCCGAACTCCTCGTGCGTGAACCGGTGCTGGTAGGTCCGCCCGAGCCTGCGGTCCCGCAGCAGCGCGGAGACGTCCGCGTGGTGCGGGACGAGCCACTGGTTCGTCGGCTCGAAGTACTGCACACGCCCCTTGGCACGCAGCTCGGCGTAGGCGGGGTAGGGGTCGGCGAGGAACGCCGGGTCCCAGGGATCGAAGGCTGCCATGCGGGGACGCTAGCCCGGGAACCCCGCCGCTGACCAGGGGGGACTACCAGGGGGACGCTCCCCTACCCCGGTGTCACCAGTCGTGCCTCGTACGCGAACACCGCCGCCTGCGTACGGTCCCTGAGGCCCAGCTTCACCAGGATCCGGCTCACATGCGTCTTGATCGTCGACTCGGCCACCACCAGCCGCCCGGCGATCTCCAGGTTCGACAGGCCCTGGGCGATGAGGACCAGGACCTCGGTCTCCCGGTCGGTGAGGTCGCCGTAGGCCGTGTGGGCGGAGACCATGAGGCGGGGGGACTCGGAGAGTTTGGAGAACTCCGTGATCAGGCGCCTGGTGACCGAGGGGGCTAGCAGTGCCTCGCCGGCGGCCACCACCCTGACCCCGTCGGCGAGTTGGCGGGCCGAGGCGTCCTTGAGGAGGAAGCCGGAGGCTCCCGCGCGCAACGCCTGGTACACGTACTCGTCGAGGTCGAAGGTCGTCAGGACCAGGACCTTCGCCGTGCCGTCGGCCGCGACGATCTCCCTGGTCGCCTCGATGCCGTTCAGCTCCGGCATGCGGATGTCCATCAGGACCACGTCGGGGGCGAGTTCGCGGACCCGGTCCACCGCCTCGCGGCCGTTGACGGCCTCGCCGACCACCTCGATGTCCGGCATCGCGTTCAGCAGCACCGAGAAGCCCTCGCGGACCATCATCTGGTCGTCCGCGACCAGGACACGGATCGTCATGCCTCACCCTCGTCCCTGAGCGGCACCGGCAGGAACACCGCCACCTCGTACCCGCCCTCGTCCGTGGCGCCCGCCTTCATCTCGCCGTTCAGCATGGAGACCCGCTCCCGCATGCCGGTGATGCCGTGGCCCGCGCCGGGCGAGGGCTTCAGCAGCGACAGCTCGGGCCGCGGGCCGTTGACTATGCGCAGGCCCAGGCCGCCCAGGACGTATCCGATCTCGACCCGTGCGCTCGCCCCGGGAGCATGGCGCAGGGTGTTGCTCAGTGCCTCCTGGACGATCCGGTACGCCGACAGCTCGACGCCCTGCGGGAGTTCGCGGACCGCCCCGGTGACCGCCTTGTCGACGCTCAGGCCCGCTCCGCGCACATTGTCGAGGAGGGCGTCGAGGTCGGCGAGGGTGGGCTGCGGGGCGTCCGGCGCCTCGTAGTCCTCGGCGCGGACCACGCCCAGGACCCGGCGCAGCTCGGTGAGGGCCGCCACCGCGTTCTCCCGGATGGTGGCGAACGCCTTCTCCAGCTCGGGCGGCGGGTTCTCCACCCGGTAGGGCGCCGCCTCCGCCTGGATGGCGACGACCGACATGTGGTGGGCCACCACGTCGTGCAGTTCGCGGGCGATGGTCGTGCGCTCCTCGAGCAGCGTGCGGCGGGAGCGTTCGTGCTCGGTCACCGTCTGCTGGGCGGTCACCGTCTGCTCGGCGCTCCGGCGTATGTGCCAGAGGCTCACGACGAGCAGGGACAGCGCGGAGACGAACAGCATCTCCACGGTGTTGGAGCGGAAGTAGTGCCCGCCGCCGAGGGCTGCCTGCCATATCAGGCCGTAGGCCCCGGTGAGCAGCCACATCCACGCGGCGGTGCGCGGCCGGGTGCGCAGGGCCACCACGGTGAGCACGACGAGATGGCAGGCGAAGCTGCCCGGCAGCCATGGCCAGTCCTGCTGCCAGGAGTTGACGAAAGCCATCGGATAGGCGATCGCGGTCGCGGCCAGCGACAGCCAGAAGGCCATGATCGGCCGCACCATGGTCAGCAGGATCGGGACCAGGGCGAGCAGGCCGACGAAGAGGTTGGTGGTAGCGCCGCGGCCGCTGTTGTCCGAGCCGATGAGCATCGCGATCAGGCCGGCCGCGGTGATCAGCGCGTGGGGTGTCCAGACCGCGCTTTCCCGCAGCCGCCCGCTCAGAAGGCGGGAGAGCCCCTTGCCGGCACTCCGGGGAGGCAGCGGGCGATAGGCGAGGGCGTCGCTGATCAGGTCGTGCCGCAGGCCGCGCAGGGCGTCCATGGCGGCCCTGAACTCCGGACTGCGGGGCTTGTACGCGTCGTATCCGCCGCTGCCGCCCTGCGGAAGGGTCGTGTGCGTCTCGGTCGTATGGGTCACGATCGAAACGGTAGGCGGGGGCGGGGGTCACCGTCGTCACCAGTGAGACGGGTCCTTGGGGGTCCCTCTCAGGTACTACGGGTCTGGGAGGGGCCGGTCACCGGTACCCCGAGGGCCGCACCAGCCCCGACTCGTAGGCGAACACCGCCGCCTGCGTACGGTCCCTGAGCCCCAGCTTCACCAGGATGCGGCCCACATGCGTCTTCACGGTCTGCTCGGCCACCACGAGCCGTTCGGCGATCTCCGCGTTCGACAGGCCCTGCGCGATCAGCGCGAGGACCTCCGTCTCCCGCTCGGTCAGCTCGCCGACCCGGCGCCTGAGCGGGGCGCGGGGCCGCTTGTCGAGGCGGGAGAACTCGGCGATCAGCCGCCGGGTGATGCCAGGGGCGAGCAGCGCGTCCCCGGCCGCCACCACCCGCACGGCCTCGGCGAGCTGCTCCGCGGAGGCGTCCTTCAACAGGAACCCGGAGGCTCCGGCCCGCAGCGCCTCGTAGACGTACTCGTCGAGGTCGAAGGTGGTCAGCACCAGAACCCGGATCTCCGGCCGCTCGTCCGTGATGCGGCGGGTGGCCTCGATACCGCCCAGCTCGGGCATGCGGATGTCCATCAGGACCACGTCCGGGACGAGTTCGGCGACCTTGGCGACGGCGTCCAGGCCGTCGACGGCCTGCCCGATCACCTCGATACCGGGCTGGGCGCCCAGCAGCACGCTGAAGCCCTGCCGGACCATCTGCTGGTCGTCGGCGATCAGTACGCGGATGCTGCCGGTCGGGCCGGTCGTGCCGCTCGTCATGCGGTGTCTTCCTTCGGGTTGCCGGCCAGGTGCCGGGCGGAGGCCGGGTCGGGGTCGGTGGGAGTCGTGGCCGGGCGGGTCCCGCCGGTGGTGCTCGGGGACCCGGGGAGCGGGTCACTGTCGGCCGGGGACGCCGGGAGGTAGGCGTACACCTTGTAGCCGCCCTCCTGCTGGGGGCCCGCCAGCAGGACGCCGCTGAGCATCGCCGCCCGCTCCCGCATGCCGAGCAGCCCGTGTCCGGCGCCCTCGGAGGGCGCCGCATGTTTCGTCGGGCGGGTGTTGGCGACCTCGACGACCACGCCGATCGGCAGGTACTCGACATGGACGTGGACCTCCGCGCCCGGCGCGTGCCGCAGGACGTTGCTGAGCGCCTCCTGCACGATCCGGTACGCCGACAGCTCCACGCCCGACGGCAACGACCACCGCTCGCCGCTGCACCGGAGCACCACCGTCAGCCCCGCGGCCCGGGTGTTCTCCACGAGCGCCTCGATCCGGTCCAGGGTGGGCTGCGGCGCGTGCGGGGCAGTGCCGGTGGCGGGGTCGGCGGACGGTTCCGGTGGCTCCGGGTGCTCGGACCGCAGCACGCCCAGGACGCGACGCAGCTCGGTCAGGGCCTCCAGCGCGTTCTGCCGGATGCCGGCGAGGTTCTCCTTCAGCTCCTCGGACGGGTCCGCCACGAGGTGGGGGGCGACCTGGGCCTGGATCGAGATGACGGACATGTGGTGGGCGACCACGTCGTGCAGTTCGCGGGCGATACGGCTGCGCTCCTCCAGCACGGTGCGGCGGGCGCGTTCCTCGGCGGTGAGCGTGGTCTGCTCGACCAGTGCCCTGCTGGCCTCACGGCGGCCCCGCAGGGCGGTGCCGAGCACCACCACGACGGTGAACAGGATCGCCGCGAGCACCCCGGTGGGCTGGAAGTCGGGTGCGCCCAGCACGCCCTCGACGAGGTAGGTGAGCAGCAGGGTCACCGCCAGTGCCTCGACAGCCACCCGGGTGGGCACCCGGAGGGCGAGCAGCAGCAGTACGGCCAGGTGCCCGATGAGTCCACCGGCCGTCCAGGGCCAGGTGAAGCCGTGCGAGCCGCCGGCCAGCAGCTGCCGGCGCACTTCGAGAGCGCCGACCACCATGGCCGCGGTCGACAGCCACCACGCGGGGACGGGCCGCCACAACGCGAACACGACGGCCGCACCCTGCGCGAGACCGATCGCGAAGGCGGCACTGCCTCCCACCCCGCCGCCGTCCATCAGGGGCGCCACGACGCCGACCGTCACCCCGAAGGCGACAAGCCACATCACGCCGTGCGGCAGCCAGCGCAACCAGACCGACGGGGGCAGCGGATCGGGCCGCGTCGTCCACAGGTCATCCCTCAACACCCCCAGCCGGCGCAGCAGTCGGCCCACGACTCTCCGCCGGATCCCCGTCTCCGTCACGCCGACCACCCTAGGCACGACGCACCTCCTTCGTTGCCGCCGGTTCCGTACGGCGGTGGACATGGATCACCCGCGAGCCCTGGTCCCCGGCCCTGCGCGGCCCCTGCTCCAGGGACCGGAAGGCCACCAGGCAGACCGCCAGGACGAGGGCGAACACCGGCAGCCAGACCGGCCGGGCCGCCACCCAGCCCAGGCCGTCGGGGACGGTGTGCAGACCGGGGAGCCGGCCCGCGGCGAGGCTGGTGGCCGTGGTGGCCATCAGCGCGGTCTGGTGCCAGAGGAAGATCGTCATCGCGGAGAGGTTGACCAGCGCCACCGCCGCCCAGGCCGTAGGGCGGCGCATGCCGCGGCGCAGTCGGTCGCGCAGCAGGAGGGCGCCTCCGCACTGGGCCAGGCCGAAGGTGACGGCTGCCAGCGTCGGCGGGTTCAGGTTGGAGACGGCGGCGCCCGGCACGCCGACCATCGAGGCCGGATACCCCGCCCACCCGACCAGCACCGCCGTCACCACCGCACCGCCGCCGAGCAGGAGCCACCCCGCGCGCCGCCCCTCCAGCTCGCCCCGTGTCCAGGCAGCACCGAGGGTGTACGGCACGAGCCAGCCGGCCGCCAGATTGACCCAGCCGAGCCAGTCCGGGCCGCCGAGTCCGAAGCGCACCAGATCCACATGGAGGACGACGGCCAGCGGCCACAGCGGGTTGAGCCTCCGCAGCAGCGGGGTCGCGGCCGTGAGCACACCGAAGACCAGGAGGAACCACAGCGGGGACAGGGCGAGCTTGACCAGGGTGCGGACCGTGCCGAACGGCGCACCCGTCAGCAGCAGGGCGGTCGCCGCCACCGTCCACAGCGCGAGGACGGCGGCGACCGGCTTGAACAGCCGGGCCAGCCGGCTTCTCAGCCACTGCGGGTACGTCGTCCCGCGGGCACGTGCCGAGGTGTAGCCGAGGGTCGCCACATGGCCGCCGACCAGGAAGAACACGGCCAGCGTCTGGAAGACCCAGGAGATCGGGGCCAGCCAGGGCATGTGCTGCAACGGGCTCGCGGTGTGCAGGGTGCCGCCGTCGGCGACGAGGGCCGTCACCAGCCAGTGGCCGAGGACCACACCGAGGATCGCGAGGGCGCGCAGGGCGTCCACGGCACGGTCCCGCTCGGGAGGTGTCGCCGCGTCGATCCGCTCGGCGGCCTGTCGTATGCCCTCGCGTACGCCGCTGCGGGGGTGGTCGGTGCGGTTGCGGGGGTGGTCGGTGCAGTTGCGGGGGTGGCGGGTGCGGTCAGCCACGGGTCACCTCCGCGGTGTCCCCGAGGACGATCCGGGCGAGGTTGGCCAGGGAGACCGAGCCCGGGGTGAAGTAGCCGCTGTGACCGCCCTCGCCCGCGGCGAAGACACGGGCGCCGAAGGCCGGGGAGACCGGGTCGGTGCCGAAGCCGACGGTGACGCCGAAGAGGTCGGTCCTCACATGGGGGACCTCGCCGACCCAGTCGTCCTTGCCGCGGGCCGCCCAGATCCTCGCGGGGGTGCGCAGACCGGCCGCGGTGTCCGCGCCCGCGCCGGGGCTGCCGATCAGGGCCAGGTCGTCGACGTCCAGGTGGGCGGCGGCTCTCGCGCAGACGACGGCGCCGTAGGAATGGCAGACGAGGGAGACGGTCGCTCCGGTGCCGACGATGCCGTGCAGCTGCCGGATGAACTCGCTGAGCCCGGGGGCCGCTTCGTCCGCCCTGTCCGTGGTCAGGACCGTGGTGCTCACCGTGTCCGGGGTGCGGTAGCCGAGCCAGGCGACCACCGCGGTGCGGGTGCCCCGGGGGGCGGTCCTGGTCAGTTGCCGGTGCAGAGCCCGGGCGGTGGCCCGGAAGCGGGAGTAGGTGTCGAGGGAGGTGTCGGAGCCGGGCACCAGGACCGCCACATGGTCGGCGTGGGCGAGGTCGCCGAGGACTTCCGTCGCCTCTCCGGTGCCCCGGCCGTCGAAGGCGAGCAGGTGGCGGGCGGGGTCGGCCAACTCCCGGTCGGCCTTGGCACGATGGGTGTCGCCGTGGGCCGCGGCCATGCGGGCGGCCGCCTCGGCGTTGGCGCGGTTGGCCGCGTAGGCACGGTCGAGGGTCGCCGCGGTGAGCGTCGGGAGCGCGGCCGGGGGCGGGGCGGGGATCTCCGGGCGGGCGGCGGCGGAGAGCGGGCCGACCACGGCGGTGACGAGGAGGGCGGCGAGGAAGGCTCGACGCCATCTGTGAGTACGGCGGGTACCGGCGGCGTCGGTCTCCTGACCGCCGGTTCCGTGATCGTCGTCCGTGCGACGCGACTGCCCGTACCCGCTGCGCAGACCGCGCCGGATCCGCCCCATGGTCGTCTCCCCTCCGCCCGGCCATCGGGCTTGTATGGAGGGGAAGTTACGGAGCGCGGGTCGTCGTCCGCGTCCCGCCAGGGAGCTCTTCCGAGCCGTAGCTCTCAGGTATGACGGGTATCACCGGGAGGACGCACAGCGCCCCGCTGCGCCGCCGTCACCACGCCAGCTGGGCGATCTCCTCCGCGACCACCGCGCAGGCGTCCGCCGCCGGGTCGATCAGGGGGAAGTGGCCGGCCTCCTCCAGCAGTGTCAGCCCGACCACCTCGCCCGCCTTGGCCGCCGCGTCCGCGTAAGCCTCGGCGACCGCCTGCGGGACGACCAGGTCGGCCCGCCCCTGGACGAGGGTGGTAGCGATGCCGGTGGGCAGCAGGAGTGCCGGGTCGGCGTACGGCACCCGCTCGGTGAACTCCTCCTGCCCGCCCAGGAGTTGACGACACGCCCCACCGCACACGTCCAGCTTGTCGGCGATCGTGAAGTCGGCGATCGGGGCCAGCGCGACGACCCCGCGCAGCGGCGCCGGGCGGTCGGTGCGCCAGACGGCGTCGGCCGGCAGGACGTGCCTCGCCGCAGCCCACAGCGCGAGGTGACCGCCCGCGGAGTGCCCGGTGACGACCATCCGGCGCGGGTCCGCCTGCGGGAGCGCCTCCCGTACCAGCGCCGGAAGCGCGTCCATCGCGGCGGCCACGTCGTCGAAGGTCTCGGGCCACCGCCCGGCGACGGGGCCGGCCTCCCCCGCGCCGCGCTGTGCCGGCAGGGCGGCCCCGCCCCGCCGGTACTCCACGTTGGCCACCGCGAACCCCCGCCGGGCCAGGAAGTCCGCGAACGGCGTCACATGCCGCCGGTCGTACGGCGCCCGCCACGCCCCGCCGTGCAGGACGACGACCAGGGGCACCAGAGCGCCCCCGGGCGCCGCGGGCTCGCGCGGGGCGTAGAAGTCGATCACCTGGTCGGGGTCGTCCCCGTACGCCAGGGTGACGTCGGGGTCGACCACCGGGTGCGAGAAGGCCGACTCCTCCTCGGCCGCGGCACGGGCTTCCGCGGCGGCACGGCCTACGGCGTCGTCGGGCATGCTCCAACCTCTCAGCAACGGAACGGTTCTGACGGACCGTGAAGCTTCCTGGAAGGAAATTCGGCCGTTGGCCGGGACGGTATCAGGCCGGTGACGTGCGCGGACATGGGGATGTCACGCTGGGTGAGGATCGGCGGTCTCCGCCGACACCTCCGCCTGTACCTCCGTCAGCACCTCCGCCAGCACGCCCGCCGCCCGCTCCACGTCCGCGAACCCGACGTACAGCGGCGTGAAACCGAACCGCAGCACGTCAGGGTGCCGGAAGTCGCCCACCACACCCCGCTCCACCAGCCGTTTCATCACCGCACCGGCGTCGTCGCAGCGCAACGCGATCTGGCTGCCGCGCTCCGCGTGGGCCACGGGGGTCACGCACTCGACGCGCCCCTCACCGACGTACGACGTGACGCACTCCAGGAAGAAGTCCGTCAGGGCGAGGGACTTGGCGCGCACCGCCTCGACCGTCACCCCGTCCCACACCTCGAGGGCCGCCTCCAGGGCGAGCATGGAGAGGATGTCGGGCGTGCCGACGCGGCCGCGCACCGCGCCCTGGGCCGGGACGTAGGACGGGCTCATGCCGAAGGGCTCGGCGTGCGAGGTCCAGCCCGGCAGCGGGGAGTCGAAGCGGTCCTGGTGCTCGCGGCGGACGTAGAGGTACGCCGGTGAACCGGGGCCGCCGTTCAGGTACTTGTAGGTGCAGCCGACCGCGAGGTCGACCCCGTGCGCGTCGAGCCCGACCGGCAGGGCGCCCGCGCTGTGGCACAGGTCCCAGACGGAGATCGCGCCCACCCCGTGCACGGCGGCGGTCAGCCCCGGCAGGTCGTGCAGACGCCCGCTGCGGTAGTCGACGTGGTTGAGCAGGACGGCCGCCGTACGGTCGCCCAGCACGCCCGGCACCTCCGCCGGGGTCACCGCGCGCAGCGTGCAGCCGGTCATCCGGGCCGCGGACTCGGCTATGTACCCGTCCGTGGGAAAGGTGGTCGCATCCACGACGACCTCGTCCCGACCGGAGTCCGGACCGCCCGAGAGCCGTACCGCGCCCACAAGTGCCTTGAAGACGTTGACACTTGTCGAGTCGCCGACCACGATCTGCCCGGCCTCGGCGCCGACCAGGGGAGCGATCCGGTCGCCGATCCGCTCGGGCGCGGTCCACCAGCCGCTCTCGTCCCAGGACCGGATCCGCAAGGACCCCCACTGACGCCGCACGACGTCCTCGACGCGTCCCGGGACGGCCGCCGGGAGGGCGCCCAGCGAGTTGCCGTCCAGGTACACCACGTCGTCGAGGACGAACCGGGAGCGCACGCCCGCCAGTTCGTCACCGGCGTCCAACTCCTGTGCCTTGAAAGCGAGTTCAGACATGGGACCGCGCCGTCCACAGCTCGGGGAAGACGTTCTTGCGCGCACGCTTCTCCAGCCAGGCCACCCCGGCGGAGCCGCCCGTGCCGGCCTTGGAGCCCATCGCGCGGCGGGTGGCGACGAGATGGTCGTTGCGCCAGCGCCACACCAGCTCGGCGACATCGGTCAACGCCTCACCGAGACGCGCGAGTTCGTCGTTCTCGGGGCCGGAGTAGAGAGCCGTCCAGACGGCCTCCACCTCGTCCGACGGCTCGTACCGGAGCGAGACGTCACGGTCGAGCACCGCCGCCGGGACCGCGTGCCCGCGCCGCGCGAGCAGCCGCAGCACCTCGTCGTACAGGCTCGGCTCGTGCAGCGCCTTCTCCAGCTCGGCGTGGACGCGGGGCGCGCCCCGGTGCGGGACCAGCATGGACGCGGACTTGTCGCCGAGCAGGAACTCCATGCGCCGGTACATCGCCGACTGGAAGCCGGAGCCCTCGCCGAGGGCCGAGCGGTAGGAGTTGAACTGCGCGGGGGTCAGCTGGCCGAGCGGCTTCCAGGAGGCGGTCAGCGCCTCCAGCTCACGCACGGACCGCTTCAGCGCGGCGACGGCCGTGGGCACGTCGTCGGAGCGCAGCGCGGCGGCCGCGGTCTCCCACTCGTGCACGATGACGGTGAACCACAGCTCCATGACCTGGGTCGTGACCAGGAAGACCATCTCTCCGGGATCGTCGGAGAGGGTGTGCTGGAGGTGGGTGAGCACGTCCGCCTTGACGTAGTCCTCGTACGGCGTCGTGCCTTGGAAGTCGAGATGCGGGGTCTCGGGCTCCTGCGATTCCTGAGCCTCATGGGACGACATCGCTGTCTCCTGTTATTACTCCGGGTAGCGGTCCGCCCTGCCGTTACCGACACGGGGCCCCGGTCCCCGCCGGGCATCCTCTTCCATGGTCCGCGCAAAAGGCAAGGCCCGCCTGATCACACAGGCGGGCCCGGAGAACGTACGGCGGATCAGCCCAGCGTCTGGGCCGCCGTCGGCGAGGAGTCCTTCAGGAACTGCGAGCAGCGCTCGTACTCCTCCTGCTCGCCGATGGATCCCGCGGCGCGGGCCAGGGCATGCAGGGCGCGCAGGAAGCCGCGGTTCGGCTCGTGCTCCCAGGGGACCGGGCCGTGGCCCTTCCAGCCGTTGCGGCGCAACGAGTCCAGGCCGCGGTGGTAGCCGGTGCGGGCGTAGGCGTACGACTCCACGACACTGCCCCGCTCGAACGCCTCGTCGGCGAGCTGGGCCCAGGCGAGGGAGGAGGTGGGGTACTTCGCGGCGACGTCCGCGGGGGCGGTGCCGTTCGCCAGGAGCTCGCGGGGCTCCGGGTCGTCGGGAAGGTGGGTCGGGGGCGGACCCCCGAGAAGGTTTTCGTGAATCGACATGGGTCCAGTTTCCCTCGCCTTGGGGTCCGTCGTTGTCCGCGGGTCCGTCGTGGCTGGTCGCGCAGTTCCCCGCGCCCCTGAAAACGGGTGGGCACAGCTGAGCAGGCCCTGACTGCACCCACCTGTCTGGGGGCGCGGGGAACTGCGCGACCAGCCCCCGCCGGCCCGCAGCCGCCCTACGACAGCCGCCCCCGAGTCCGCTCCCCCTCCAGCGGCGGTGTCACGACGCTGCCATGCGTCCGGCACTCCGGCCTCCGGCACCCCGCCGGCAGCGACCGCACCGTCGAGAAAGCCACCACGGACCCCACCACCAACACCCCCGCACACACCACCATCGCCCGCCCGAAGGCGTCGTCGAACGCCGAAGCCGACCGGTAGGCCTCCTCCCCCATCCCCGCGACCAGCGGCAACGCCGCCACCGCGATCAACCCCGCCGCCCGGGCCGCCGCGTTGTTGATCCCGCTCGCCAGGCCCGCCCGCGAGGTGTCCACCGACCCCAGCACGGTCGCCGTCAGCGGCGCGACCAGGGTGACCATGCCGGTCCCGAGGACGAGCAGCGCGGGCAGGACGTCGGCGAGGTACGACGCGCCGGGGCCGACCCGCAGCATCAGCAGCATCCCCGCCGCACACAGCAGCGGGCCGACGGTGAGCGGGATGCGCGGCCCGATGCGGTCGGCGAGGGCACCCGAGCGCGCCGAGAACAGCAGCATCAGCGCGGTCGTCGGCAGCAGGGCCGTACCGGCTGCGAGGGCCGACCAGCCGACCACCACCTGGAGCTGGAGGGCGGCCAAAAAGAAGAACCCGCCGAAGGCCGCGTACACGCACAGCGTCACCAGGTTCACCGCCGTGAACTGCCGGGACGCGAAGATCCCGAGCGGCATCATCGGATCGGGCCGCCGCTTCTCGACGGACACGAAGGCCACCCCTGCGGCCAGCCCGGCAACCGCCGTGACGACGACCACCAGGGAGCCGGAACGGGCCTCGATGAGCGCGTACGTCACCAGCGCGAGCGCCAGCGCGCCCAGGACCGCGCCGAGCACGTCGAAGCGCCCGTGGTCGGTACGTCCGTCCGCGGACTCCGGGACGTGCCGTACCGCGATCGGCGCGCACACCAGGGCCAGCGGGACGTTGAGCAGGAACACCCAGCGCCAGCCCGGGCCGTCCACCAGCCAGCCGCCCACGAACGGTCCCACGGCCGCGCCGATGCCGCCGAACCCGGACCACAGGCCGACGGCCCGGCCCCGGTCGTCGGGGTGGAAGGAGGCCTGGATCAGGGCCAGGGACCCCGGCGTGAGCAGCGCGCCGCCGACGCCCTGGAGGGCCCGGGCGGCGACGAGGACACCGGCGTTCGGCGCGAGCCCGCACAGCAGCGAGGCCGCCGCGAACCAGACGACGCCGATGACGAAGACCTTGCGGCGGCCGTACCGGTCGCCGAGGGAGCCGCCGAGCAGGATCAGCCCGGCCAGCGTAAGCATGTACGCGTTGACCGTCCACTGGAGCGCGGCGAGGTCGGTGTCCAGGTCGCGGCCGATGCGCGGCAGGGCGACGTTGACGACGGTCGAGTCCAGCATCGCCATGCTGGAGCCGAGGACGGTGGTGAGCAGGATCCACTTGCCTTGCGGCGAGGCCAGCCGGACATCGGACATGCCCCAGGTATACAGCGAGCCCGGTGCCGCAGCACCGGGCTCACCGCGATCAGTCGTGCAGGGCCTTACTTGATCTTCGTGCCCGCCGAGCGCAGGTTCTGCGTGGCCTCGACGACGCGGGCGGCCATGGAGGCCTCCGCGAGCTTGCCCCAGGTGCGCGGGTCGTAGGTCTTCTTGGAGCCGACCTCGCCGTCGACCTTCAGGACGCCGTCGTAGTTGCGGAACATGTGGTCGGCGACCGGACGCGTGAAGGCGTACTGCGTGTCGGTGTCGATGTTCATCTTGACCACGCCGTTCTCCAGCGCGGTGCGGATCTCCTCCTCCGTGGAGCCGGAGCCGCCGTGGAAGACGAAGTCGAAGGGCTGGGCGCCGGCCGGCTTGCCGAACTTGGCGGCCACGCCGTCGTTCAGCTCCTTCAGCAGGTCGGGGCGCAGGACGACGTTGCCCGGCTTGTACACGCCGTGGACGTTGCCGAAGGAGGCGGCCAGCAGGTAGCGGCCCTTCTCCCCGAGCCCGAGCGCCTCGGCGGTCCGGATGGCGTCGTCGACCGTGGTGTAGAGGGAGTCGTTGATCTCGTGCGAGACGCCGTCCTCCTCGCCACCGGTGGGGGTGATCTCGACCTCGAGGATGATCTTGGCGGCGCGGGCGCGCTCCAGGAGCTCCTGGGCGATGGAGAGGTTGTCGGCGAGGGTCTCCGCCGAGCCGTCCCACATGTGGGACTGGAACAGCGGGTTGCCGCCGGCCTTGACCCGCTCCTCGGACACGGCCAGCAGCGGGCGTACGTACCCGTCGAGCTTGTCCTTGGGGCAGTGGTCGGTGTGCAGCGCGACGGTGACCGGGTACTTCTCGGCGACGATGTGCGCGAACTCGGCGAGGGCCACGGAACCCGTGACCATCTCCTTGCTGTACTGGCCGCCCAGGAACTCGGCACCACCGGTCGAGATCTGGATGATGCCGTCGCTCTCGGCCTCCGCGAAGCCGCGCAGCGCAGCGTGCAGGGTCTGGGTCGAGGTCACGTTGATGGCCGGGTAGGCGAACTTGCCTGCCTTCGCCCGGTCGAGCATCTCGTTGTAGACCTCGGGGGTTGCGATCGGCATGTGTCCGCTCCTTGTATCTGCGGGTTGGCGTACGGCGTACTTACGGCCCTGACCTAGACCTTGTGTGGGGGTTCGACGTCATCGTCGGCCCCATCTTTCCAGACTCGCCCGGATGCTTCGCCCGAGCCGTCTCAGCCTGTGGATAACTCAGGCGAGACCCAGCTCGTCCTTGCCGAACGCGAACAGGTACGGGACGCCCGCGCCCTGTTCGATCTTCTCGGCGGCGCCGGTAGCGCGGTCCACGATCGTCGCGACCGCAACCACCTCCGCGCCCGCCTCGCGCACCGCCGCGACCGCCTCGAGCGGGGAGCCGCCGGTGGTGGAGGTGTCCTCGACGACCACGACCCGGCGGCCCGCGATGTCGGGGCCCTCCACCCGGCGCTGCATGCCGTGCGCCTTCGCCGCCTTGCGCACGACGAAGGCGTCCAGGCGCCGCCCGCGCGCGGCGGCCGCGTGCAGCATGGCGCCGGCGACCGGGTCGGCGCCCATGGTCAGGCCGCCGACCGCGTCGAACTCCAGTTCCGCGGTCAGGTCCAGGAGCACCTGTCCGACCAGCGGGGCCGCCTCGCCGTCCAGGGTGATGCGGCGCAGGTCGACGTAGTAGTCGGCCTCCAGGCCGGACGACAGGGTCACCTTGCCGTGCACCACGGCCTTGTCGAGAATCTGCTGCTTCAGGGCGGCACGCGCGTCAGTCATGCCTGCCAGCTTAGAGGCGCCGCCAGGTCCAGGTCGTGGAGGCCTCCAGCGGCTCCAGGGGCGTGACCAGGCGCGGCAGGGTGTTCAGGCCGTTGGGCGGCCCGGTCTGCGGCTCCACGCAGACGGCGGCCTCCTGCTCGTCGTAGACCACGACCCATTCCTCGCGGCTGGCGACCTTCAGCTCCAGCTGTCCGGGCCAGGTGAGGGTGACGTCCACGCCCTCGGGCATGCCGAAGCAGTCGTCCCAGGGGCCGGGCTTCGGGTCGACGCGGTTGCCGGTGGGCAGGTGGTCGTCGCCGCGCTCCTCCTGCCAGGCGGCGGTGAAGTCGAGCCGGGCGGGCTCGCCGCCGTCGAGGGTGCGGTTGAACCAGGGGTGCCAGCCGATCTGGGCCGGGAAGGAGGAGTCGTACGTCTCGACGGAGATCGTGAGCGTGAGGGCGTCCGGGGTGAGCGCCGCGATCTGGGTGACACGGCCGGGCCACGGCCAGGGCTCGACGAGGTCGTACGTCATCACCGCCTCGTCGGTGCCGCTGCGGGCGACGGTCCAGGCGCCGTCGCGGGCGGTGCCGTGGATGGCGTGCGGTGGGGAGTTGAGCGGCATCTGGTGGGTGGTGGCGCCGTCGCGGAAGCGGCCGTCCCGGATGCGGCCGCACCAGGGGACCATCGGGAAGCAGCCGAAACGCTCGCCCTGCCGGAGCAGTTCGACGCCTCCGACCCGAAGTCCCCCGACGCGTCCGCCGTTCGACGGCTGCAAGGTCACTTCCGCATCGCCCGCGGTCAGCGTGATCTCTTCATGGCTCACGGGACGACAGTACTCAACGCCGTTTCCTCAGCACGCGGGTGACCACGATCGCCGACGCGAGCACCGCGGCCGCGGCGGGGGCCGCCCAGCGCAGGGTCGCACCGGCGGCGACGGTCTGGGGCACCGGGACGGGGGCGTAACGGCCGCGCGGGGGCGCGTGGTCGACCTCCTCCGCGCTGCGGCCGATCATCGTACGGCGGGCGTGGGCGGCCTCGGCCGGGGGGTTGAGGGGTTCGGTGAAGTCCTCGACGGGGGTCGGGGCAGGGGTCGGGGTCGGGGGCTCTTCGAGCGGCTCCGAGGCTTCGTCGAGCGGCTCCGGGGCTTCCGGGTCGGGCGTCGGCGGGTCCTGGGAGGCCGCGGCCTCCGACTGCTCCGAGCCTTCCGGCTCCTCCGCCCTGTCAGGCCCTCCCCGCTCCTCCGCCCGCTTCCGCTGCTCCGGCTCCTCCGTCCGCTCCTGCTCTTCAGCGTGCTCTGCGTGCTCCTCTTCCCCGTGCTCCGCGCGCCCCCGCTCGCCCGTGGGCTCCACGCGCTCCTGCTCGTCCCCGTGCTCCGCGCGCCTCGGCTCGGCCGGCTCACGCGTGCCCTTCTCCGCCTCGCCCAACCCCTCCGCGAAACGGTTCAGCAGGCGTACGACAGCGGAGCCCACCGCGTCCTGCGGGAGTTCCGTGATGCGGCCGTCCGCCGTGGCCGTCGCCTCGAAGGCCAGGGTCGTGCCGTCGTCGGTGTCACGCAGGCGCAGGGTGAGGGAGAGGTGGACCGAGCCGGTGCCGCGGGCCTCGGTGGCCTCGCCCTCGGCGGTGTAGGAACCGTCGTCGCGGCGGACGAGGCGGACCGCTCCGCGGTAGGTGACGGAGTGGCTGCCGACTCGCACCTTCAGGCGCCCGGCGACGGGCTCCGCGCCGGCGTCCTGCTGAAGCCCGGGAACCGCCCGGGCCACCGTGGCGGGGTCCCCGAGGGCCTCCCTCAGCCGCTCGGCCGGAACCGGAACGAACACCTCATGCTCCATGCTCGCGAGCCTACCTACGGGGGACCCCCGCGGCACTCCCGTTGGTCGAAAGCGACCGCGGGTCGGGCCGGAACGCCGGGGGACCGTCCGCTCAGTACCGCGGATGCACCAACGTGGAAGCGGGCAGCCCACCGATCCTCGTCGCGGCCGCCGCCCTCCCGGCCTCCCGCAGGGCCCCCGGCGTCAGGCGCGCACCCCGCGCCCCGGGGCCCAGGGCCAGCGGGGGGCGGATGTGCGGGGACGCCAGCACGAAGCCCCAGTCGTCCGGGCTCCTCGACGCGCGGGCCGTGCGGTCGGGGCCCGACGGGACGTCCGAGGCGCGGCCGGCGAGGCGGTAGGGCGTGGTGTGCAGGCCGGCCGCGCGCATCGTGGCCTCCACGGTCCAGAAGACCCGGGGGCGGGCGGCGAGCGGCCCGGCGTGCACGACGAGACGGCCGTCGGGGGCGAGGACACGGCGGACCAGGCCGTAGAACTCCTGGGAGTACAGCTTGGTGCTCGCGGTGATGCCGGGATCGGGCAGATCGGCGACGACCACGTCGTACGACGGCGCCGGGAGCCCGGTGCGCAGCCGGCGGAAGGCGTCCGCGACGATCACGTGCACGCGCGCGTCGCCGTACACATGGCCGTTGAGGCGGGAGAGCGCCGGGTCGTTGCGGGCCAGGTCCACCACGGTGGGGTCGAGTTCGACGATGTCGACGCGTTGGACGCCGGGGTAGCGGAGCACCTCGCGGGCGGCGAGGCCGTCGCCGCCGCCGAGGACGAGCACGCGCGCGTGGGGGCCCTTCATCGCGGGGTGGACCAGGGCCTCGTGGTAGCGGTCCTCGTCACGGCCGCTGACCCTGAGCCGGCCGTCGAGGAAGAGGTCGAGGGGGCGGCCGCCGGTGCCGCCGGTGAGGACGACCTCCTGGACGCCGCTCTGGACGGCGACCCGGACGTCCTTGCCGTAGACCGCCTCCCGCGCGGCCCGTTCGAAGTCGTCGACGAGGACGGCGGCGGTGGCGAGGACGCCGAGCACGGCGAGGTTGGCGCCCAGCAGCAGCCAGCGGGCCCTGCGGGTCAGATCGCGCCGGAACAGGCCGAGGACCAGGGTGCCGCCCGCGACCGCGTTGACCGCGCCAGTGAGCAGGGCGCCGGTCAACTGGCCCAGCTGGGGCAGCAGGAGGAAGGGGAAGGCGAGGCCTCCGACCAGGGCGCCGACGTAGTCCGCCGCGAACAGGTCGGCGACGGCGCCGCCCGCGTCCTGGCGGCGAATGCGCTGGATGAGCTCCATCAGCAGGGGGACTTCGGCGCCGATGAGCAGGCCGATGGCGAGCGAGAAGGCGACCAGGAGCCAGCGCGGCCCGCTCGCCCAGGGCCCGCCCCAGTCGCCGGTCCAGGCGAAGACGGCGTACAGGGCCATCGCGCTGCACCCGCCGACCAGGGCGAGGAGTGCCTCCAGGGCACCGAAGGCGGCCGCCGCGAGCCCGCGCAGCCGCTTGGCGGCGAGTGAGCCGATGCCCATCGCGAAGACCATGACGGAGAGCACCACGGACGCCTGGGTGACGGAGTCGCCGATCAAGTACGAGGCCAGGGCGACCAGTTCGAGCTCGTACACCAGTCCGCAGGCCGCGCAGACGAAGACGCACGCGAGGACGAGGAACCGCCCGGTCCCCTGCCGGACCGGCAGCCGCGCGGGCCCGGCCCAGGGCGGCGGAGCGCCGGGCGGGGCGGGGGCGTGCGGCTCGATCACGGTGCGACGTTACGTTACGGCTCGGGCACGCTTCGTCACCCACACGTGTGGAAACAGGAGTCAATCGGGAAACAGGTGTTTGCCACCCCGCCGCGTCACACCGCCGCGCCGGGACTCCCCGACCGGCTCACCGCGAGGTCGCGACCGGTCCACTCCGAGGCTGGGACAGGCTCTCCCCGACGCAGGGACCGCTCACCCCGAGGCCGGGACAGGCTCACCCCGACGCCGTGACCGGAACCCGCGCCCCCACCCGGGTCCTGGTGGCCACCAACTGCCCGTCCTGCGGGTACGCGTGCCAGGTCCGCCAGTGCACCTGGCCCTCGTGACGCTGGGCCAGCATCGCCGTGAACGCGTGCGGGCTGCCCGGAAAGACACCGGCAAGTCCGTTCGGATGGTCGGACACCAGCGCCAGCAACTCCTGTGCGCGGCCGGCGAACTGACCGGGCGACAACCGCTCGACGCGGGCCGCGAACTCGTACTCCCAGTCGCCCACCCGCTTGGCCACGCCCAGCGGCAGCGGTGTGCTGCTGCCGGCGATGCAGGCCACGGTCTCCGAACAGGTGCCCCGCGCCTCCTCGAGGAGCACTTGGTGGGAGGCACCGAGGAGTCTCAACTGAAGCTTCGCCCCGGCAAGTTCGAGGTCGAGCGTGGCGAGGGCGGGCAGCGGCTCACGCCCCAGGGCCCAGGCGAGGTCGGCCGCGCGCGTGTCGGTGTACGAGGTGTTCAGGGTCGTGAGCATGGATCGGCTCCGCTAGCACGCAAAGAAAGGGTGGTGTGGGGTTCCGGCACACCCGGGCGACTGTGGGGGGATCGACCCGGTCAGCCCAGTCGGCAGGTCAGGACGTGTCCGCAGGACGTCCGAGGGGCTGTGTTGGTGATTGAGAGGGAATCATGAACAGTGGCGCCGACACAGCGTTTTTACCCAACTTCGTGGGGTTTCCATCCCTCCGTGGGCTCCACAGCTCAACTGTTCAACCGCGGCGCACACCGCGGCGGCCGGAGCGTGCGCCGGAGCACCGCCGCGCCGGAGTGAAAGTGCGACAAGCGGGGGGCGTGGGTCCCGACCCAGGTCCGGACCCACGCCCCCCGCGCTCCCCCCCGTCCACGGATGCGGTTCCCCCTGACGGAGCTCAGCTGCCCCGTGTCAGCTGCCTCCCCCGCATCCGCCCCCGCCGCCGCAGGACGACCCGCCACCACAGGACGACCCACCGCCGCAGGAGTGCCCACCACCACAGGAGTGCCCACCGTGGTGGCCGCCACCCCCGTCATGTCCGCCGTGGTGGCTCCCGCCCCCGTGGTGTCCGCCGTGGTGGCTGCCGCCCCCGGAGTCGCCACCGGAGCTCCCGGAGTCCGACCCGCCTCCGCCGCCGACCCACCAGCTCTGGCTGCCCGCGGCGCCGCCGCCACCGGCGGCTCGGACCCGCCGCCGCGTCGAGCCGTTCCTGAACACGACGGCCGCGACACCCACAAGGAACACGACCACGAAGACCAACAGGATGATGCCGATGACCATGGCTCACCCTCCTTCCGATACCCCCCGAAGCGACCCCCCGTGGGCGCCTCGCCGGTTGCGTGAGCTGGAGATGCCCCTCCGTCTCACGGACCAAAGCAGAGTTGAGGAACTCCAGAGCTTGGGCGCAGGATGACCGGCATGACCTCCAGCGCGCGCCCCCTGCTCAACCGCCGTCTCGCCGAGTTCGGGACGACGATCTTCGCCGAGATGTCCGCCCTGGCGCTCAGCACCGGGTCGATCAACCTGGGCCAGGGATTCCCCGACACGGACGGCCCCGAGGAGGTCCGGGAGGCCGCCGTGCGGGCGCTGCGCGACGGACGCGGCAACCAGTACCCGCCGGGTCCCGGCGTCCCGGAGCTGCGCACGGCGGTCGCCGCGCACCAGGAGCGCCGTTACGGCCTGTCCTGGGACCCCGACACCGAGGTCCTGGTCACCGCCGGCGCCACGGAGGCCATCGCGGCCGCCCTGCTCGCCCTGGTCGAGCCCGGCGACGAGGTCGTCGCCCTGGAGCCGTATTACGACTCGTACGCGGCCTGCATCGCGATGGCGGGCGGCACCCGGGTCCCGGTCACCCTGCGGCCGGACTTCGAGGGGGGTGCCCGCTTCCGCCTCGACCTCGACGAGCTGCGCGCCGCCGTCACCGACAGGACCCGCCTGCTGCTGATCAACACCCCGCACAACCCCACCGGCACGGTCCTCACCCGTGAGGAGCTGACGGCTGTCGCCGAGCTGGCCGTGGAGCGGGATCTGCTGGTCGTCACGGACGAGGTCTACGAGCACCTGGTCTTCGACGAGGCCGAACACCTGCCCCTCGCGACCTTCCCGGGGATGCGGGAGCGCACGGTGACGATCGGCTCGGCCGGCAAGACCTTCTCCTTCACCGGCTGGAAGGTCGGCTGGATCACGGCGGCGCCCGGCCTGGTCTCGGCGGTCCGTTCGGCGAAGCAGTTCCTGACGTACGTCTCCTCGGGCCCGTTCCAGTACGCGGTCGCCGAGGCCCTGGCCCTGCCGGAGAGCTACTTCACCGCCTTCCGCGAGGACATGCGGGCCAAGCGCGACCTGCTGGCCACGGGCCTGAAGGACGCCGGCTTCGAGGTCTTCCGCACGGCGGGCACCTACTTCATCACCACCGACATCCGCCCCCTGGGCGAGACCGACGGCTTCACCTTCTGCCGCGCCCTGCCCGAACGCGCGGGCGTCGTCGCCATCCCGAACGCCGTCTTCTACGACCACCGGGAGGCGGGGGCGCCCTTCGTACGGTTCGCGTTCTGCAAGCAGGCAGGCGTACTGGAGGAGGCCGCACGCCGCCTCAAGACACTGGGCTCATAGGGCCTGGGCGTCGGGTTATTCAGTGTCCTTCGGGTGTCGCGGGGAGGCGTACACCAGGATCACAGTCGAGGTGTCCGGGCTGACCAGGCAGCGGACCCGGCCGCCACTGGTGATCTCGTACTCCCACTGCTCCAGCTCAGAGCCCTTCCACTCCCTGGTGGCGTGCCTGCCGCGGAGCTGGTGCTGACGGTTCCAGTGGGCGCGCGACAGCGGGTCTGTGCGAAGAGCTTCCAGGCAGCGATGCGCGTTCGGCAACGCCACCCGGCACAGCTCCTCCCAACCGGTCGCGGCCTCCGTCGTCCCGTAGATGACGTTCCAACCACTCAGCGGCGGGACACTGACACGATCGCCTTTCTTCGGGCTCACCCGTGCACCTCGACCGGGCCGAGGTCGACGTCACCCAGCGGGCGAAGCGCTTCCCTGAGCTGGTCAGGGTCAGCGTTGATGCGGGCGGTGGCCCGCCACGAGATGATCGCCCGGTGCACAGCCTCCCTGGCGCCCAGTTCAGCGGCGTCGGACAGCGCTTCCAGAAGCTCGACAGTGAATTCCCGCACTTCCTCAGCGTCCAGGTGGCGAACCCACGGGAACACCTCGGGCAGCGCGAGCAGAAGCGACTTGGCGCCGTCGTCCTGCTTCAACAGCGCAAGGAAGAGCCGCGATGCCGTGGTCAGGTTCTCCTCGGCGCGCTCCGCGTATATGGCCGTGGTCAACACCATGTCCGGCGCGTCTCGGTGCGTGACACGCAGGCACCCGAGAGCGGCGGCCCTCGCGGCGACCGCCTTCGGGTTCCGGGACAGATCGGTGAACGAGACGGACTCCGATTCGGCTACCGGGTGCACGATGCTCATACTCAGACTGTACTCCGACTACGTTCTGATTTCCATGGCGGGCCGGCAACCGGCCGGGAAGAAACGGGTAGGCGAAAGCGGAGTGGCATGGATCACGGCGGCGCCCGGCCTGGTCTCGGCGGTCCGTTCGGCGAAGCAGTTCCTGACGTACGTCTCCTCGGCCAGCCACCAGGTGAGGGTCGACTGAGGGATCTCCAGGCAGGAGGCGGTCTCCGCGGGCGTCAGCAGCACGGCAGTCGCGGCAGTGGGTGCCCCGTCGGAGCGGAACCCTCGATCGCAGCCGTCACCGTTCCGCATGGCCAGGGTCGCCGAATGTGCTGGGGATGCGGTGAGCTCGATCGCCGGTGTGATCAGCGGAGTCTTCGAGCCGGTGGCTGAGGATGCCGATCGGGCGGGTCAGGAGACCGGTCCGGGAGTCCGGTGGTGAGGTGGTCGGCGATCCGGGCGGGAAGGAGCCCCGACCAGGCAGACACCGCGCCCGCGATGCTCGCTTATGACCGACTTCTTCTGCAATGTGCTGATGTGACCCATGCCAGCACGCTCGCACCGTCCAGTGTCACCCGACCCGGCATCCGCGGCCGCGTCACGCATCCGCTGGTGGCGGCGCTCGGGCTGTTCGCCGTCGCGCGGATCGCCGGGCTCGCCGTGCTCGCCGCGACCGCCTGGGCTGCCGGTCACGGGCCGCTCACGCTGCTCGGGCGGTCCTGGGACTCCCGGTGGTACCTGGGGATCGCCGCGCACGGCTACGTCCGCACCCTGCACATCCGGCCCGGCACCGTCTTCAGCGACCTGGCGTTCTTCCCGCTCTACCCGGCCCTGGTCCGGACGGTGACCGCGCTGACCCCGCTCAGCGGGGGCGCGGCGGGCCTCGTGGTGTCGTGGGCCGCCGCCGCGGTGGCCGCCGCCGGCATCCACGCTCTCGCCCTGCGCCTGCACGGACGGGCCGTGGCCACCGCCCTGGTGCTGCTGTGGGGCCTGCTGCCGCACTCGGTCGTGCTGTCCCTGGCGTACACCGAACCGGTCCTGACGGCCTTCGCCGCCTGGTCGCTGTACGCCGTGCTGACCGGGCGCTGGGTGTGGGCGGGCGCACTGGCCGCGCTCGCCGGGCTGGCCCGGCCCAACGGGGTCGCGGCCGCCGCGGCGGTCCTCGCGACGGCGTCGTACGAGATCGTGCGGTGTGTTCGAGCGCGGCGAAAAGTTACCCACAGGCTGTGGACGGGTGCCGCGCTCGCCCCGCTGGGCTGGCTCGGGTACGTGCTGTGGGTCGGTCACCGCGAGGGCGATCTGCTCGGCGGCTACTTCGCGGTGCAGCGCCGCTGGGGCTCCCGTTTCGACCTGGGCGCCGGGTCCCTGCGTTTCGTACGGCACCTGGCGCTGGACAGCGACCGGATGGTCTTCCCGGTGGCTCTGCTGCTGGTCGCCGCCGCCGTACTCCTGTTCGCCCTGCTGCTGGCCGACCGCGCCCCGCTGCCGCTGCTGGTCTACAGCGGGGTCCTGCTGCTGGTCGCGCTCGGCGGGTCGGGGTTCTTCGCGTCCAAGCCGCGGTTCCTGCTGCCCGCGTTCCCGCTGCTGCTGCCGCTCGCGCGGGCGCTGGTGCGGACGGCGAGAGCCCGGCCCTGGCACGCGGCCGTGGTGACCGCTGCCCTGGCCGGGCTCTCGTTCGGCTACGGCGCGTACCTGGTCGTGCTCGCCGGTACGCCCCTGTAGCGAAACATCGGGAACGTCCGGAAAACCCGGAACGTCCCGGGGAACGACTACTCGTCGTCCTCGGGCTTCTCCGCGTCGTTGACCTCCTCCTCGAGGCCGAGCTGCTCGACGAGCCACTTGTCGAACTCGATGGCGGCGCGCACCCAGCTGACCGTGGAGGACACGAAGTGCTCCAGGGCGACGCCGGTGCCGATCAGCATCTGCGCCTCACCGATCAGGCGGACGGTGCCGTCGTCGTGGGTGTGGCTGTAGACCTTGGGCCACAGGGTGCGGCGGTTCCAGTCGTCGATCGACTCCAGCAGCTGCGGCTTCTCGTCGATCTGGTGGGGCCGGTCGTAGAACGTCCGCACCGAGAAGACCTGCTGGTCGGCCTCGCCGCGGAACATGAAATACGTACGGAACTGCTCCCACGGCGCCGCGAGGTCACCCTCGTCGTCGACGACATACTTCAGCTCCATCTGGTCGAGGAGCTGCTTCACGAGATCCTGATCCGGGACGACGGGGCCCGCCGGTCCTTGGGGCTGCGGCTCGGGCTGGCCCCCGAAGTTCGGAATCGAGGACGGGTCGATGGTCACCGTGAATTTCCCTTCGTACGGATTCCGCCATCCTCCCCCATCCGGGGAGGGGGGTGGCAAGCCCAGACGGGCCCTGTCCTCCCAGGGCTGACATGATCCGGACAGCTCCGGTAGAACGGGGTCCGACCATTGGGGGAACGCATGACACGGACAGAGACCGAAACCATCCTGGAACAGGACGTACCGGGCAGGACCAGATGGGGGGTCTTCCTGGCGATTCTGGCCGTGCCGACGCTGGTGGTGGCGGCCCTGCTCGCGCTGCTGATCGCCTGGCTCTTCACGGACGACTCGGTCGACACGGGCGTCCGGAAGGTCTCGTGCGCCGAGGCGTTCGCCTACGGCGGGGCGAAGCCCCCGACCGGGGTGCGCGACCTCACGTGCTCGTTGGAGGCCGGGCAGGGCTCCCGGTACGAGGCCCGCTTCCTGATGCGGAACGCCGAGGTGAGCGCCTGGGTGGCGGCGAACTACCCGGACGGACCCGCACTGCGCAATGTTCAGTGCGGGGGCACCGACGTCTACGCGTGCATGAGCCGGGGCCCGGCCGCGGGGCAGAGCGGCTCCGTGCAGATGGAGATCGCCCACGACAGCGACAAGTGGTCCGAGGTGCGGTACAAGGCGTTCACCTCGTGAGATGCGGCGGGGGCCCCGCAGGGAAGCCCCCGCCGCATCTGTCGGATCAGAGCGTCTTGCCCGTCGCCGGCCCCACGATCAGACCGTCCCCGAACGCGTCCACGCGGACCGTGTCGCCGTCCTTGACCTCGCCGGAGAGGATCTCCTTCGCGAGGCGGTCGCCGATCGCCGTCTGGACGAGCCGGCGCAGCGGCCGGGCGCCGTAGGCCGGGTCCATGCCCTCGACGGCGAGCCAGTCCAGGGCCGCGTCGGTGACCTCCAGCGTGAGCCGGCGCTCGGCAAGGCGCTTGGCGAGCCGGTCGATCTGGAGGCGGGCGATCCGGCCGAGCTCGTCCTTGCTGAGGGCCGAGAAGACGACCAGGTCGTCCAGCCGGTTGAGGAACTCCGGCTTGAAGGAGGCCCGTACGACCTCCAGGACCTGCTCCTTCTTCTCCTCCTCGCTGGTGATCGGGTCGACGAGGAACTGGCTGCCCAGGTTGGACGTCAGCACCAGGATCGCGTTGCGGAAGTCGACCGTACGGCCCTGTCCGTCCGTCAGCCGCCCGTCGTCCAGCACCTGGAGGAGCACGTCGAAGACCTCGGGGTGCGCCTTCTCCACCTCGTCGAGGAGCACGACGCTGTACGGCCGCCTGCGCACCGCTTCGGTGAGCTGACCGCCCTCCTCGTAGCCGACGTAGCCGGGAGGCGCGCCGACCAGCCGGGCCACGCTGTGCTTCTCGCCGTACTCCGACATGTCGATGCGGACCATCGCCCGCTCGTCGTCGAAGAGGAAGTCGGCGAGGGCCTTGGCGAGTTCGGTCTTGCCGACGCCCGTCGGGCCGAGGAAGAGAAAGGAGCCGGTGGGACGGTCCGGGTCGGCGATCCCGGCCCGGGTGCGCCGTACGGCGTCCGCGACGGCCTGCACGGCCTCGGTCTGGCCGATGAGCCGCTTGCCCAACTCCTCCTCCATGCGCAGGAGTTTCTGGGTCTCGCCCTCCAGGAGACGGCCCGCCGGGATGCCGGTCCACGCGGCGACCGTGTCGGCGATGTCGTCGGAGCCGACCTCCTCCTTGACCATGGTGTCCTTGGCAGCCTCCTCCTCGGCCTCCGAGGCGGCCTCCAAGTCCCGCTCCAGGGTGGGGATCTCGCCGTAGAGCAGCTTGCTGGCGGTGTCGAAGTCGCCGTCGCGCTGGGCGCGTTCGGCCTGACCGCGCAACTCGTCCAGCTTCTCCTTGAGTTCACCGACCCGGTTGAGGGACTGCTTCTCCTTCTCCCAGCGGGCGGTCAGGCCCCGCAGCTCCTCCTCCTTGTCGGCGAGGTCGCGGCGCAGCCGTTCCAGGCGCTCCCGGGAGGCCGGGTCGGTCTCCTTCTCGAGCGCCAGCTCCTCCATCTTCAACCGGTCGACCCCGCGCTGGAGTTCGTCGATCTCCACGGGCGAGGAGTCGATCTCCATCCGCAGCCGGGAGGCGGCCTCGTCGACGAGGTCGATGGCCTTGTCGGGCAGGAACCGGGAGGTGATGTACCGGTCGGAGAGGGTGGCGGCGGCGACCAGCGCGCTGTCGGCGATCTGGACCTTGTGGTGGGCCTCGTAGCGGCCCTTGAGCCCGCGCAGGATGGCGATGGTGTCCTCGACGGTCGGCTCGGCGACCAGCACCTGCTGGAAGCGCCGCTCCAGGGCGGGGTCCTTCTCGATCCGCTCCCGGTACTCGTCGAGCGTGGTGGCGCCGACCATACGCAGCTCACCGCGGGCGAGCATCGGCTTGAGCATGTTGCCGGCGTCCATCGAGGAGTCGCCGCCGGCGCCCGCGCCCACGACGGTGTGCAGCTCGTCGATGAAGGTGATGATCTGCCCGTCGGAGTCCTTGATCTCCGCGAGCACGGTCTTCAGCCGCTCCTCGAACTCGCCCCGGTACTTGGCACCGGCGACCATGGCCCCGAGGTCGAGGGCGACGAGCCGCTTGTCCTTGAGCGACTCGGGCACGTCCCCCTTGACGATCCGCTGGGCGAGCCCCTCGACGACGGCGGTCTTGCCGACGCCCGGTTCACCGATGAGGACGGGGTTGTTCTTGGTACGGCGGGACAGCACCTGGACGACCCGGCGGATCTCCTGGTCACGTCCGATGACGGGGTCGAGCTTGCCGTCCCGGGCGGCAGCGGTGAAGTCGGTTCCGAACTTCTCCAGGGCCTTGTACTGGCCCTCGGGATCGGCGGTGGTCACGCGGCGCCCTCCCCGGGCTTTCTGGAAGGCGTCGACCAGCTTCTGCGGGGTGGCGCCCTGCTGGGTCAGCACCTCCGCGGCCGGTCCGCCCTTGGCGGCGATACCGATGAGCAGGTGCTCGGTGGACAGGAACTCGTCTCCGAGGTCCTTGGCACGGGCCTGCGCGTCGGCGATGACGGAGAGCAGGTCGCGGTTGGGCTGCGGGGGCGCGACGGTGGACCCGGTCACGCTGGGCAGCGCGGCCAGGGCCTTCTCGGCGCCCGCCCGCACAGCGGCCTGGTCGGCGTCGACGGCGGCCAGCAGGTCGGTGATGTTCTCGTTGTCCTGCCCCTGGAGCAGAGCGAGGAGCAGGTGGGCGGGGGTGAGGTCCGGGTGCCCCTCGGTCACGGCCCGGTTGCTGGCCGCGTTGATCGCGTCCCGGCTCCGGTTGGTCAGCTCGGCATCCACGTGTCCGTACTCCTCCTCGGTGTCAGCTCCTGCGACTCCTGCACTGACTCAGTCAGCGTACATAAAGTTGAGTCTATTCCACTCAAGGCAGTTCTCGGGAGGACTCGGGAGGACTTGCGGGGACTCGGGGGGCTAACGTCCCGGCATGACCTCCTACGCCCAGGATCCGGGTGCCCCGGACCCGTCGTACCTCAGCTTCTGGCGGGAACGGCATCTGTGCACGCTGACCACCCCACGCCCGGACGGGACCCCGCACGTGGTCCCCGTCGGGGTGACATACGACCCGGAGGCCCGGCTCGCTCGGGTCATCGCGAGCCGGACCAGCGCGAAGGTGCGGCATGTGCTGGCGGCCGGCGAGGAGGGGGCGGCGGTGGCGGTGTGCCAGGTGGCGGGGCCCCGGTGGGCGACGCTGGAGGGAAGGGCGCGGGTCAGCACCGACCCGGAGCGGATCGCGGAGGCGGTGCGGCGCTACGCCGAGCGCTATGAGCGGACCCCGGCACCGAACCCGCTGCGGGTGGTCGTCGAGATCTCACTGACGGGCGCGATGGGCCGTTTTTGAGCCACAGGCCGGTCCTTCGAGCCACGGACCGATCGTCCGATACCCGGAAATGTCGCCCACAACACAGCGGCGTCACCGTGTTCAGGTCACGGTGACGCCGCTGCGGGGGGAAGCACCTGAGCGATCTGTTACGACGGGGGAATCGCGTCAGGCACTGCGGGGGGTGGCTGAGATGGTCCGCGGGGTGGGGGTTTCCGGTTCCACCAGCCGATGGTCTCGTTGGTCCAGGTTCACAAAGATCATTCCGTACCGAATGGCACACCGAACGGGCTGCGGCGCCCCCCGAGGCCGCCGCAGACACCGGTACGCCCGCACGTCCTCGTCCTCGTCGCGGGTGACGACCACCGGTTCGCCGAAGACGGTCACCATCAACGAGTCACCGGGGTGGGGGATCGCGGTGACGAGGTCGATGAAGTGCCAGCCGGAGCGGTAGGCGGTGGCCATCTCCCTGCGGAAGGAGCGGTCGTCGGGTGGAGTAGTCATGTCAGTCCCAGACCGTGTCCGCCGGGAATGCCTGCGTCTCGTCACCGGCGACCACGGTTTGCGCGGTCTTGGTGCCACCCACTCCATGAACGTCGCTCTTCGCGCCGGAAAGGCCGGCGACGGCGCCGAGAGCCACAACGGCGGAGAAGGCGGCGACAAGCACCGAGCGAAGCATTCTGTTACGCATAGTCGGCTTCGTCCTCACTTGAAGGTCCCCTTTTCCCCCGTCGAGTAAGACGATGGCTCATTCGGGCACGTCATGGCCACACGAACGGTGCATCATGTTCCTGCATGTTCAGGACCCTGGGGGGTGGAAATTTGGTATCGAATGGGACTAAGGCGACACATCCCCATGCGGTGACCGAGTTGTGTGAGGACGGAAGCCGTCTTTACGCCAACGCTCTGCGGACAGGCCGCGTCTCGCGGGCGGACGTGGAGTCGGTGCCCTGTCTGCTGGAGTTCGCTCTTCTGCACCCCGACCCGGACGACGCGAACTGGATGCTTCCGGTTCCCCCGTCGGTCGCGCTCGCCCAGCGGCTCAACCCGCTGGAGCACGAGATCACCGAGCGCAGACGGATGTCGATCGAGCTGGCCGACGCCTTCGAGCCGTTCATGACACTGAGCGCCCAGCAGGTGGCACCGGCGCACTCCATCACGGTCCTGGAGGGGCTCGACCGGATCAACACGGCGCTCGACCTCGCGACCTCCCAGTGCCAGTCGGAGGTGCTCACCGTCCAGCCGAGCCGGGGCCAGCGTCCCGAGAACCGGCTGATCGAGGGGCTGGAGCGGGACCGGACCCTCATCGAACGGGGCGTCCGGATCCGGACCCTCTACCAGCACGTCGCCCGGTACAGCCCCGAGCGGCTGGCCTACATGGAGCAGTTCGCCGACGGCAAGGTGGAGTACCGCACCATCGACGAGCTGGTGGAGCGGCTCATCATCTGCGACGAGACCGTGGCCTTCATCCCGGTCCGGGACGACCGGCAGGTGGCCCTGGAACTGCGGCACCCGGGCCTGGTCGGCTACCTGGTCAAGGTCTTCGAGTTCATGTGGAGCCGGGCGGTCCCGCTGAGCGCCGGCGCCCCCTACGAGACCGCGCCGGACGGCATCACGGACATCCAGCACTCCATCGCCAAGCTTCTCGTCGAGGGACATGTGGACGAGGCGATCGCACGGCGCCTGGGCATGAACGTGCGCACCTGCCGGGCCCACATCGCCAAGCTCGCGACCGCCCTCGGCAGCGGCAGCCGCGCCCAGCTCGGCTTCCTCATCGCCCAGTCGGGCATCCTCGACCAGGGCCACACGGCGGCGCAGGGGGACGGCCGTCCGTGACCGCGGCCCACCCGCACGGCCCACGCCTCGGCGACCCGCGGCACCCGAGACGCCGTGAGGAGCGGCCACCGAAGGCGTCCGCCTCGCACGCCGGCGAGGCGGCGGACCGGCCCCTGACAGCAGCTTCCGACCCCCCGGACGCTACGACCGCTCCGAGCACCGCAGCCACGGCCACGGCCGCTCGGAACGCCCCGTTCGCCACGGCCGCTCCCAGCATCCCTGGCGCTACGGCCGCGTCGAGCACCCCAGCCGGCGCCACGACCGCTTGGAGCACCCCGAACGCCACGCCCGCTCCGAACACCCCGGCCACCCCGACCGCTCCGCACGCCTCAGGAGAGATGGCGAGCACCCGGTGCCACGCGCCCCGCAGCCTCGCCCGTCACCCACGCCTCCGCGAGAGCCGCGTCCGCCTCGGTCACCCCAACGGACCGTCCCGCGTCCCCGAACAGGAAGGAACCGCACGATGAGCCCGCCGCACCCCGAGCACGGCGTGGAGGACCTGTGCGCGGTGGGGACGGAGCTGTACACGCGTGCCCTGCGCGAGGGGTACGTCCTCGGGGACGACGCCCAGGACGCGCCCTGTCTCCTCGACTTCGGGCTGCTGCACCCCGCCGTCACGGACCCGGGCCGGCTGGAGCCGGTCGCCCCGGCCGTCGCCCTGCACCGCCTGCTGCGGATCGCGGAGCAGCGCGTCGCGGACGAACGGCGGCGTGAGGCCCGGCTGGCCGAGACCTTCGAGCCGCTGATGCGGATCGAAAGCGGTGGCACGGGCGCCGCCGACCCCTCGATGATCGACGTGCTCAGCGGGACCGACCTCATCAGCCGGGTCATCGGACAGGCCATGAGCGACAGCTCCGAACTGCTGTCGATCCAGCCCAACACCAGCGACAGACACACCCAGCCGCCGCCGTTGCATGTCGAGGCCCTCGACCGCGACCAGGCCCTGCTGGACCGGGGTGGCCGGATCCGCACTCTCTACCAGCACACCCTGCGCCACGCCCCCAGCATCCAGGCCCGCTACGAGCGCCTGCGCGGCGACGTCGAGGCCCGCACCCTGGACGAGGTGACGGAGCGTCTGATCATCGTGGACCGGACCGTGGCCTTCGTCCCGGCCAACAAGGACCGCACGCTGGCCCTGGAGGTCCGGCACCCCGCGCTGGTGTCCTTCTTCGTCACCGCCTTCGACCGGCTGTGGCGCCTCGCCACGCCCATGCATCCGCAGGCCGTGCAGCAGCCCACCCTGAACGGCGTCACGCCCCGCCAGCGCGCCATCGCCGCCCTCCTCGTCGAGGGCCACACAGACGCCGTCATCGCCGACCGGCTCGGCATGAACATCCGCACCGCACGCGTCCACATTGCCAAGCTCGCGACGACCCTGGGCAGCGAGAGCCGCGCCCAACTCGGCTACCTCATCGGGCAGTCCGGGATCCTCGGACAGGAGGAGACGGGCGAGTGACCGCTGCGGCCGCTCATCCGGCAAACGACCCGTACGACCCTCACAACCCTCACCACCCGCACGACCCCCAGGACCCGTGCCCGCGAGCCATCGAGCTCTACGAACGCGCCCTGCGCGAGGGCGGGATCGGCAGGCGGGAGGTCTCCTCCCTCCCGTGCCTCATCGAGAGCGGCTTGCTCGAGCCCGCGCGGCAGGACCCCGCCCGCCTGGCCCCCGTACCCCCCGCCCTCGCCCTCCACCGCCTCCTCCGCGCCGCCGGCGAGCGTGTGCTCGAGCAGCGACAGCACAGCGCCCGCCTGGCCGAGGCCTTCGCCCCGTTGACGCGGATCGGCGGACGGAGCGTGGCGGAGGCCGGCCGGAGCCCGGCGATCAGGGTCGTCAGCGGGACCGGACGGATCAACGAGGCCATCACCGGGGCGATGGCCGGCGCCGTGAGCGAACTCCTGTGCGTGCAGCCCAATCTGCACTACAGCGACAGCCGGGGCGCCGCCGCCCAGGCCGTGGCGATGGACCGCGACCAGGCCCTGCTGGACCGGGGTGGCCGGATCCGCACCCTCTACCAGCACACCCAGCGGCAGATGCCGCTCGTCCTCGCCCGCTACGAGCGGCTGCGCGGTGACGCCGAGGCGCGCTCCCTGGACGAGGTCACCGACCGGCTCATCGTCGTCGACCGGGACGTGGCGTTCGTCCCCGCCGGTGCGGACGGCGCGGTGGCGCTGGAGATCCGGCATCCGGCGCTGGTGGAGTTCCTGGCCGCCACGTTCGACCGGCTGTGGTGGCAGGCCACGCCCCTGTACCCGCAGGCCGTGCACCGGCCCAGCCTGAACGGTGTCACGCCCCGTCAGCGCACCATCGCCGGGCTGCTGGTGGAGGGGCACACCGACGCCGTCATCGCGGACCGGCTCGGCATGAACATCCGTACCGCACGCGTCCACATCGCCAAGCTCGCGGCGACCCTGGGCAGCGGGAGCCGGGCCCAGCTCGGCTACCTCATCGGACGGTCCGGGATCCTTGATCGGGAAGCGTGAGCGGGGCGACGGAGGCCGGGCCGTCCAGGCCCACCTGCGCTATCCGCACCCCCAGCTGCGTACGGCTGGCCGCCCCCAGCGTCTCCGACAGGCGCGCGATGTGGGCCCGGCAGGTGCGCACGCTTATGCCGAGCCGTTCCGCGATCACCGCGTCCTGGTGGCCCTCCGCGAGCAGCGCCGCGATGGACTGCTCGCGGTGGGAGATGCCCTCGATGCCGGTGTCCGGGAGCGGGGCGGTCAGCGGGATCGCGAGGCGCCACAGCCGCTCGAAGACGGTCACCAGGTACTCGACCAGCGCGGGGTGCCGTAGCTCCAGGGCGAGGGTGCGGTCGGCGTTGGCGGGGATGAAGGCGACCGTGCGGTCGAAGAGGATCAGCCGGTCGATGACCTCGTCGAGGGTGCGGGCCTGGACCGAACCGCCCATCAGCTCCAGGTAGTTCAGCAGGCCCTGGCCGTGCCGGGCGACGTGCGTGTACAGGTCGCGCATCCGTACGCCCCGGCCGCGCAGCGCCAGCGCCCGGTGCAGGCCCTCGGTGAGCTCGTGCTCGGGGCGGATGCCGCCGGGCTGGACGGTGAGGACCTCCTTCGTGCAGGCCTCGGTCGCCTCGTCCATCGCGGCCTGGATGCGGGAGAGCCCGTCGAGGACGCGGATCGCGGTCCCCTCCCCCGCGGCGCCCGCGACGACGCTGGGCGCCAGGCCCGCGTACCGCTCGACGGCGGCGACCGCGGCGCCGACCCGTCGCTGGCTCGCGCTGACCTCGTCGTGGACCTCGCGCAGCAGCCGGGTCATGACCTCCTGCGGGGCGGTCGGCACCAGCCAGTCCATGTCGTCGGGGTCCGGGTGCAGCAGGGCCAGTTCCAGCAGACAGGGCACCGGTTCGGCGTCGGCGCGGGGTACCCGGCCGCGTCGTACGGCACGGGAGTACACCCGGTCCGCGGCCTCGCACAGCCGGTCAGCGCCGTGTGGATGGTCGTCCGCCCCGTAGCCGGTCATTGCCCATCCCACCCCCGGTTCCAGCGTCTACCGCCCTCTTGTCCTTTTTCCCCATCGGGGCCTCGAAGCCCCCTCGGCTCCGCAACTATGCGCGGCCCGGACCCGCTCCGCAACACGGCTCCGAGCGCCACAGGCGGGGAAAAGGGCTGGTATGCCCCGCTACTTCCAGGGCTCCGCCGACCCGGTTGCAGGAAGCTGCTCCCTCGCCGCGTCGGCCCCCACCCCGCGCGGAACAACTCCCTCCGTGCGTCAACGTGCGGAAATCGCACGGTGATCAGTTCGTTACGAGCCGCACTTAACGTCAGGTCATGGCGGACATATTTGACGCGTACGCGTTGGCCGACGCGTGGGACGAGATGTTCGAGCGGCCGGGTGAGGTCAGGACCGCCTACGAGCCGGTACTGGCGGCGCTTCAGCCGATCGAACCGAGTGAACTCAGGTTCCGGGCCGACCAGATGGCCCGGGCGTTCACCGACAGGGGCGTGACCTACGCCTTCGCGGGCGAGGAGCGGCCCTGGCCGCTGGACCTCGTGCCCAGGATCCTCGACGCCCTGGAATGGGATCTCATACAACGCGGGGTGAGCCAACGGGTCAGAGCCCTGGAGGCCTACCTCGCCGACGCCTACGGGCACGCCCGCGCCTTCGAGGACGGGGTCGTGCCCTGGCGGCTGCTGCTGAGCTCCCCGCACTTCCACCGCGCCGCCCACGGGATCGAACCGGTCAACCAGGTGCGCATCCATGTCGCCGGCATCGACCTGGTCCGGGACGAGCAGGGCGACTTCCGGGTCCTGGAGGACAACGTCCGGGTGCCCAGCGGGGTCTCGTACGTCATCGAGAACCGGCGGGCGATGACCCGGGTCTTCCCGTCCCTGTTCGCCGAGCAGCACGTGCTGCCCGTCGACGGTTACGCGCAGAAGCTGCTCGCCGCCCTGCGCGCGGCCGCTCCCGACGGGGTCCAGGACCCCCGGGTGGTGGTCCTGACCCCGGGGCCCAACAACGCCGCCTACTTCGAACACGCGCTGCTCGCACGGCTGATGGGCGTGCAGCTGGTCGAGGGCCACGACCTGGTGTGCCGGGGCAACCGGGTGTGGATGCGCACGACCCGCGGCGAGGTGCCGGTGCACGTCGTATACCGGCGCCTGGACGACGACTTCCTCGACCCGCTGCACTTCCGCCCGGACTCGGTGATCGGCTGCCCGGGCATCCTCGGCGCGGCCATGGCGGGCCATGTCACCCTCGCCAACGCGGTCGGCAACGGCATCGCGGACGACAAGCTGCTCTACACGTACGTCCCGGACCTGATCCGCTACTACCTCTCCGAGGAACCGATTCTGCCCAACGTGGAGTCGTTCCGCCCGGACGAGCCCGGGCAGTTGGAGGCCGTCCTCGACCAGATCGACCAGCTGGTGGTGAAGCCGGTCGACGGGGCCGGCGGGCAGGGCATCGTGATCGGTCCCAAGGCGGACCGCGAGACCCTGGAGAGAACCCGGGAGGCGGTCCGGCAGGACCCCCGCGGCTTCATCGCCCAGCGCCCGGTCGCCCTGTCCACCTCCCCCACCCTCGCGGGTGAACGCATGGCGCCCCGCCACATCGACCTGCGCCCCTTCGCCGTCAACGACGGCAACGACATCTGGGTCCTGCCCGGCGGCCTGACCCGGGTCGCCCTCCAGGAGGGCAACCTGATCGTCAACTCCAGCCAGGGCGGCGGCTCCAAGGACACCTGGGTGCTCGCCGAGGGCCCCGCAGAGCCGCCGCCGCCCGCGCCCGGCACCGCCCCCCTCGACATCGCGCCGCGCCAGCACGGTCCCGACGGCTCCCCCACCGTCGTACAGGAAGGGGCACAGCAGTGAACGACGTGATCCTCTCCCGGATAGCCGAGGCCCTCATCTGGACCGGCCGCTACGTCGAGCGGGCGGACGCCACCGGGCGGATCCTCGACGCCTACCTCCACCGGATGCTGGAGGACCCCTGGCGCGACGAGGACGCGGCCTGCCGGTCGCTGTACGCGATCCTCGGCATGGACGCCGGCGGCCAGCCCTGCGACATGCAGCGGGTGCTGGACCAGCTGGCCTTCGACGCCCGCTCGACGGCGTCCATCGAGGGCGCGCTCGGTGCCGCCCGACTGAACGCCCGCAGCGCCCGTGAGGCCGTCTCCTCCGAGATGTGGGAGTGCCTCAACTCGACCTGGCACGCGCTCGCCGACCAGCGGCTCGCGGCCCGCCGTACCGGCCCCTACGGCTATCTGGAACTCGTACGGCGGCGCGCGGCCCTCTTCTTCGGGCTCGCCGACTCCACCATGAGCCGTGACGACAGCTGGCGTTTCGTGGTGCTCGGCCGGAGCCTGGAGCGGGTGGACATGACCGTACGCCTGCTGTCGGTCCGCGTGCTCGACGCGGCCCACGCGCCCGACTGGCCGACCCTGCTGAGCGCTTCGGGCGCCGACGAGGCGTACGCGCGCGTGTACGGCGGCTTCGGCGACACCCCGCGGGTGGCCGAATTCCTGCTCCTGGACCGGGACTTCCCGCGCTCCGCGCTGCACGCTCTGACGACGGCGGAGGAGTGCCTGACCGCGCTCGGCCGCCCCCGTCAGGACCCCGCGCGCCGCCCGATCGGCGGGATGCGCACCCGGCTCGAATATCTCGACCTGCACGCGCTGGAGGAGCAACTCCCCTCGCTGCTCAGGGACTTGCAGACCGCGTGCATGGCCTCCGCGGAGGCGGTGGCGGAGCGGTTCTTCCCGTACCAGGGGCCCGTCGAGTGGGCCCAGGAAGGAGCCGGACGATGACCCGCCTCCGGATCAAGCACACCACCGAGGTGGCGTACGCCCAGCCCGCCTCCTCCTCCCACAACGAGGTCCGCATGACCCCGCTGACCCTGCCCGCCCAGACCACCCTGGACGCCCGGGTCACGGTCAGCCCGACCACGCCGACCTGGTCGTACTGGGACTACTGGGGCACCCAGGTCACCGGCTTCGACCTGATGGACCCGCACGGCCGGCTCACCATCACGGCCACCAGCCTCGTCGAGACGATCCCGCCAGGACCGCTGCCGACCGCGCCCACCTGGGCCGAGGTGGCCGAACGCGTCGCGGCCTCCCGCCTGTTGGAGTTCGCCGGCCCGACGGGGCGTACGACGATCCCGGCGAAGCTGGCCAAGAAGGCCCGCAAGGCCGCGACGGGCCTGGACCCGCACGAAACGGCCCTCGCGGTGTCGACGCTGGTCGCCGACCGGGTGTCGTACCTGCCCGGCGCGACCAGCGTGAACACCTCCCCCGTGGAGGCCTGGGAGCAGGGCGCGGGCGTCTGCCAGGACATCACCCACCTGACCATCGCCCTGCTGCGGGCCGTCGGCCTGCCGGCCCGCTACGTCTCCGGCTACCTCCACCCGGAGCGCGAGGCCGAACTGCACCGGCCCGTCGCGGGGCAGAGCCACGCCTGGATCGAGTACTGGGCGGGCGAGTGGTGCGGCTACGACCCCACCAACGGGGTGCGCGCCGACGAGTCCCACGTGGTGGTGGCCAGGGGTCGCGACTACGACGACGTGACCCCGCACAAGGGGATCTACCGCGGGGTGCCGGGCGGGCCGCCGGAGGTGACGGTGGAGTTCACGAGGGTGGCCTGAAAAAGGTGACAGGGGCCGGAGGGGAGATCCTCCGGCCCCTGTCCGCGCTTCGGTTACGACAGACCCGCCGCCGCGCAGGCGCTCTTGTACTCCGAGGTGCAGATGTCCTTGACGGAGTAGATGCCGTCCTTGACGACCGTGCTCTTGATGTTGTCCTTCGTCAGCGCGACGACCTGGACGAGCTGGGCCGGAATGTCCTTGTTGGTCGGGCTGTCGACGCTGTCCGTGGCGAGGGCGTCGAACTGGATGTCCTTGCCCTGGATCTTGGTCACGGCCATCTCGGCGGCGGCCTCGGCCTCGTCCGGGTACGGCTTGTAGACGCTCATGTACTGCTCGCCGGAGACGATCCGCTGCACCGCGGACAGCTCCGCGTCCTGGCCGGTGATCGGCGGGAGCTTCGTCATGCCCGCGCTCTCCATCGCCTGGATGGCGGCGCCGGCCATGGCGTCGTTGGCGGAGTACACGGCCTTGATGTTGCCCTTGCCGATCGCGTTGATCGCCTCGGCCATGTTCTTCTGCGCGATCTCCGGCTTCCAGCCGTCGACGTCGTACGTCTCGGCGATCGTCACCTTGCCGTTGAGCTCGGACATCGCCCCCGCCTTGAACTGCCCGGCGTTCGGGTCGGAGGGCGAGCCGTTGATCATGACGATCTTGTCGGAGCTGTCGATACCGGAACCGAGCGCCTCGATGAGGGAGCGGCCCTGCACCTCGCCGACGAGTTCGTTGTCGAAGGAGACGTACCCGTCGATCGGGCCCTCGGCGAGCCGGTCGTAGGCGATGACCGGGATGCCCGCGTCCTTGGCCTTCTGCACCATGCCCGCGATGGCGTGCGAGTCGACCGCGTCCAGCAGGATGACGTCGACCTTCTCGTCGATCATCTCCTGCATCTGCGAGGCCTGCTTCTTGGCGTTGGCCTCGCCGTTGGCGTAGACCGTCTTGCCCTTCTTGTCCGTGAGCTCCGCGACCTTCTTCTTGATGATCGGGTAGTCGAACTCCTCGTAACGGGTGTTCGTCTTCTCCGGCATCAGCACACCGACGGTGACGTCGTCGCCCTTGGTGGGGCTCGCCTCGCTCCCGCTCGCGGCGCCGAGCGCCCCGCAGGCGGCCAGCGAGAAGGACATCGTGGACGCTGCCACGGCTATGGCGATACGACGACGCATGGGGCTGCTCACTTCTGATGCTCTCCGGACGCGGGCGCGGCATTGCGGCCCATGTGTCTGAAAAGCCAACGCGGGGCCGACCACCGGCGTCAAGCGGAATCACTTAACGAGTGCGCAACGCCACTCTCCGCCGACGGTGTGAAGACTTGGCGCGAACACTAGTACAACCAACTTCACACCTCAGGTGTCGTGATCACAGCAGCCCCACAACTGCTGTTCCACGTCCGACCAGAGGATCGAATGAAGTCAGCCAGCCGTACGACCGCCACGGCGCTCGTCCTAGCCGCCGCCGGCACCCTCACCACCCTGGCAGCGGCGGCCCCCGCCTCGGCAGCCGTGTCGTGCACCTCCCCGGTGTTCCAGCGCCAGTTCTACGCGAACACGTCCTTCTCCGGCACCCCGAAGAAAACGGACTGCGACGACGCGATCGACCAGTCCTGGAGCGGTGCCCCGGTCTCCGGGCTGCCGAAGGACAATTTCGGCGTTCGCTGGAGTGTGACCCGCGACTTCGGCTCCGGCGGGCCGTTCACCCTCAACGCCGCCGGTCTCGACGGAATGCGGGTGTACGTCGACGGGGTCCGGAAGATCGACCTCTGGAAGAACGTCTCGACGACGGTCAAGAAGACCGCCAACGTCACCATCCCCGCCGGCAAGCACACCCTGCGCGTCGACTACGCGAACTGGACCGGCACCGCCAAGGTCAAAGTCACCTACACCCCCCGCACCACCGCCGACGTCGACAAGGTCAAACCCCTCACACCGACCGGCACTTCGGTGACGTACGACAAGGCCACCCGCAAGACCAAGGTCACCTGGGCGAGGAACAAGGAGATGGACCTCGCCGGGTACAAGGTCTACCGACGGCTGAAGGGGGCCTCGTTCCCGGCCGCGCCGCTCGCCACGACCACCGGCACCTCGTACACCGACAGCACGCCGCCCACCGGCGCCACCTACTACTTCGAGGTCCGCGCCCACGACAAGGCCGGCAACACCTCGGGCGGGACCGCCGACCAGCCCGTCACCACCGTGGACACGACTCCGCCCGCGGCGCCCTTCCTCGAGATGGACGCGTGCCCGGACGACCAGCCGTTCGCGGGCCCGGAGCTCGTCACCACCGCGGAGAACGCGGCCGACATCGCCATGTACGAACTCCAGCGGCTCAACCAGGCCACCAACTCCTGGGTGACCGTCTACACCGGCACCAAGGGCGCGACCTGCGACACGGGGCAGCCCGCCGACGGCAGCAAGGTCACCTACCGGGGCCGTGCCCGGGACGCCGTCGGGAACTGGTCCGCGTACTCGGCGGCCACCACCTTCACCACGTTCGACATGACCCCGCCGGCGACCGCCGCCGACGCCCGGGTCGAGTACCGCGCCGGCGTCCCGCACCTGGTGTGGTCCGCCGTCGAGGGGGCCGCGCGGTACGAACTCCTCCAGTACGACCCGGCGACGGGTGGCTGGCGCGACGCGCTGCCCGGTACGGCCGGCACCACCACGCAGACCGACGTCGTGCCGCGCCAGCTCCTCGCCGCCGCCGACTCCTACCGGTACGCGGTCCGCACCCAGGACACCAAGGGCAACGCCTCCGCGCCGGTGGAAATCGCCCTGCGCATGGCGGACCGGCCGGAGGCGATCGCCCCGTACGAGACCACCGCGACCCGCTCCGCCAAGGGCGTGCACGTCTCCTGGGCGAGCGCCGACCCGTGGACCCATGACAGCGCCCCGCTGCTCACCTACCGAATCGAACGGACCGACCCGGTGACCGGCGAGACGGCCGTCGTGACCACATGCGGGACCGACGGCACGGACCCGTCGGTGAGCTGGTGGTGGGCGGGCGAGGACGCCCCGTCCTACGCGGGGCGCCAGGTGCTGCACGGCAGCTGCGAGGACGTCTCCGGCGCCTCCGAGACGACGTACGAGTACCGGGTCGTGACCGTCGACCCTCACGGCCACGCCTCGCAGCCCGGGCCGGCGGCCACCGCGACCACCCCGGACACCAAGCGCCCGGACCCGGTCCGGGACCTGACCGCCGAACAGGTCCCGCTCGGCGTACGGCTGTCCTGGACCCCGCCCGCCGACGACGACGTGTTCATGTACTACGTGTGGCAGGGCACCACCGACCCGGAGACCGGCGAGACCGTCTGGAAGCGGAACTGCTGGAAGGGGCAGGCGCTCGCCGAGACCGAGATCCTCTGCCCGACCGTGCCGGACGGCGCGGCCCACGTCTACCGGGTCGCCGCCGTGGACGTCCTCTGGGACGAGGGGCCGGACTTCTGGCACACCGCCGACATCACGGTCACCCTGCCCGACACCCGGCCGCCGGGCTGGACGGGCACGGAGGTCCGTGAGGACAACTACCCCGAGCTGTACGTCGGCTGCTCCGAGAGCTCCGGCCTCGGCGACTGCTCCCGGTTCACGCACTACCGCGTCGAGCGCTGGGACCCGGCGGCCAACGCCTACGCCACCCTGACCGAGGGAGCCACCGGCGGTCCCACGTCGTACATGGACACCACGGTCCACGACGACCTGCTGGGCCTGTACTACTACCGCGTGGTCCTCCTGGACTCCGCGGGCACCGAGACGGTGGCCAGGTCGGCGGCGTACGGCATCTGGGAGTACTGACCGCGAGCCGACGGGGTGACCCCCGACGACGAGAAGGGGCCCGGAGAGATCTCCGGGCCCCTTCTCGCATCAGTCCGTCTGGTTCTGCATGAAGACCTAGTCCCTGGCCTTCTTCGGCCGCCACACCACCAGCGCGCTGGTCTGCTGGACCTCCTGATACGGCACCAGGTCGCGGCGGTACGACGCGTGCACCGCGGCCTCCCGCTGCTGCATCGCCGCGGCGGCGCCCTCGACGGCGGCCTGGAGTTCGGCCACCCGCTGCTGGAGCGCCACGACCTGGTTCTCCAGCTCGATGATGCGCTTGATGCCGGCGAGGTTGATGCCCTCGTCCTGCGACAGCGCCTGTACCTGGCGGAGCAGTTCGATGTCGCGGGCCGAGTAGCGGCGGCCCCGCCCGGCCGTGCGGTCCGGGGAGACCAGGCCGAGGCGGTCGTACTGACGGAGGGTCTGCGGGTGCAGGCCGGAGAGCTGGGCCGCCACCGAGATGACGTAGACCGGGGTTTCCTCGGTCAGTTCATACGGATTGCGTCGACGACCGTCCATCTCGAATCATGCTCCCTTCGCGGCCTGGAACAGCTCCGCCCGTGGGTCCTCCCCCACGGTCGCCTCGCGATACGCCTCCAGCGCGTCACGAGCCTTCCCCGACAGCTCGGTCGGGACACTCACCTCGACGGTGACCAGCAGATCGCCCCGGGTGCCGTCCTTGCGGACCGCGCCCTTGCCCCGCGCCCGCATGGTGCGGCCGTTGGGGGTGCCCGGCGGCAGCTTCAGGGTCACCGAAGGACCGCCCAGCGTCGGCACCCGCACCTCGCCGCCGAGCGCCGCCTCCGTGAAGGTCACCGGAACCGTCACCGTGAGGTTGTCGCCCTTGCGGCCGAAGACGGGGTGCGCGGCGACGTGCACGGTGACGTACAGGTCGCCCGCCGGGCCGCCGCGCTCACCGGGCGCGCCCTTGCCGCGCAGCCGGATCCGCTGGCTGTCCGACACCCCGGCCGGAATGCGGACCTGCATGGTCCGGGAGGACTTGGCCCGCCCGGAGCCCTTGCAGACCTCGCAGGGGTTCTCCGCCATCAGGCCCCGGCCCTTGCAGTCCGGGCAGGGGTCCGTCAGCGAGAAGCCGCCGCCGGAGCCCCGGGCCACCTGGCCGGTGCCGACGCAGGTCGGGCACACGCGCGGGTTGCCGTTGGCGTCGCCGGTGCCCGAACAGGCCTTGCAGGGGGCCTGCGAGGACATCCTGAGCGGGACGGTCGCCCCTTCGATCGCCTCGGTGAAGCTGAGGGTGACCTCGGTGTCGATGTCCTGCCCGCGCCGCGGCTGGACGCGCGTAGTCCCGGAGCTGCCCCGGTTGAACAGGCCGCCGAAGACGTCTCCGAGTCCGCCGCCGAAGCCGCCGGCTGCCTGGCCCCCGCCCTGGGCGCCGCCTCCGAAGAGGTCGCCCAGGTCGAAGTTGAAGGAGCCGCCCGCACCGCCCGGCCCCGGGCGGAAGCCGCCGTTGCCGAACAGGGTGCGGGCCTCGTCGTACTCCTTGCGCTTCTTGGGGTCGCCGAGGATGTCGTTGGCCTCGGAGATCTCCTTGAAGCGCTCCTCGGCCTTGGCGTTGCCCTTGTTGGCGTCCGGGTGGAACTCGCGTGCGAGCTTGCGGTACGCCTTCTTGATCTCGGCCTCGGTGGCGTCCTTGGGGACGCCGAGGACCTTGTAGTAGTCCTTCTCGATGAAGTCCTTGGTGCTCATCCCCGACGCCCCTCCTTTCGGTCACCGGCCACGGCTTCAGCCCTCTTCAGAGCTGTTGTCCTTCTCCTCGCCGGCCTCGGACTCGTCCTTGGCCGCCTGCGCGCCCGGCTGCGGTTCGGCGACCGCCACCCGCGCGGGGCGGATGGTGCGCTCGCCGATGCGATACCCCGGCTGGAGAATCGCCACGCACGTCGTCTCGGTGACGTCGGGCGCGTAACTGTGCATCAGGGCCTCGTGGATCGTCGGGTCGAAGGGCTCGCCCTCCTTGCCGAACTGCTGAAGACCCATCTTCGCCGCGACGGTCTCCAGCGACTCCGCGACGGACTTGAACCCGCCGAGCAGCTCACCGTGTTCCCGGGCGCGGCCGATGTCGTCGAGGGTGGGCAGGAGTTCGGTCAGGAGGTTCGCGACGGCGATCTCCTTGACCGTGATCCGGTCCCGCTCCACGCGGCGTCGGTAGTTCTGGAACTCGGCCTGGAGCCGCTGGAGGTCGGCGGTGCGCTCGTCGAGCGCCTTGCGCGACTGGTCCAGCTGGGCCGTCAGGCCTGCGATCTGGGCACTTGCGTCCCCGGCCGGGGCCGCCCCCGCCTCCGAGGAGGAGGCGGCGGCCTGCGGCTCGGCGTCGTCGGTGGCGCCGGAGGGGACGTCGGGCTTCTCGTCGAAGCCCGGGGTCTCCTCCGTCACGCGGCACCGTCCTTGCGCTCGTCGTCCACGATCTCGGCGTCCACGACGTCGTCGTCCGCCTTGGCCTGGGAGGCACCGGCGTCCTCGCCGCCGGCGGCCTGCGCGGCCTGGGCGTCGGCGTACATGGCCTGGCCGACCTTCTGGGAGACCGCGGCGACCTTCTCGGTCGCGGTGCGGATCTCGGCTGTGTTGTCGCCCTCGGCGGACTCGCCCTTGAGCGCGGCCTTCAGCTCCTCGACGGCGGCCTCGACCTCGGTCTTGACCTCGCCGGGAACCTTGTCCTCGTTGTCCTTGAGGAACTTCTCCGTCTGGTAGACGAGCTGCTCGCCCTGGTTGCGGGTCTCGGCGGCCTCGCGGCGGCGGTGGTCCTCGTCCGCGTACTGCTCGGCCTCCTGGCGCATCCGGTCGACCTCGTCCTTCGGCAGCGAGGAGCCGCCGGTGACGGTCATCTTCTGCTCCTTGCCCGTGCCCAGGTCCTTGGCGGTCACGTGCATGATGCCGTTGGCGTCGATGTCGAAGGACACCTCGATCTGCGGCACGCCACGGGGGGCCGGCGGCAGACCGGTCAGCTCGAACATCCCGAGCTTCTTGTTGTACGCCGCGATCTCGCGCTCACCCTGGTAGACCTGGATCTGCACGGAGGGCTGGTTGTCCTCGGCCGTGGTGAAGATCTCGGACCGCTTGGTCGGGATCGTGGTGTTGCGCTCGATGAGCTTGGTCATGATGCCGCCCTTGGTCTCGATGCCGAGGGACAGCGGGGTCACGTCGAGGAGCAGGACGTCCTTGACCTCACCCTTGAGGACACCGGCCTGGAGGGACGCGCCGATGGCGACGACCTCGTCCGGGTTGACGCCCTTGTTGGCGTCCTTGCCGCCGGTCAGCTCCTTGACGAGCTCGGCGACGGCGGGCATACGGGTGGAGCCACCGACGAGGACGACGTGGTCGATCTCGTTGATGGAGACGCCGGCGTCCTTCATGACGTTGAAGAACGGGGTCTTGCAGCGCTCCAGGAGGTCCGCGGTCAGCTGCTGGAACTGGGCGCGGGTGAGCTTCTCGTCCAGGTGCAGCGGGCCCTCGGCGGAGGCCGTGATGTAGGGCAGGTTGATCGAGGTCTCGGTGGAGGAGGACAGCTCGATCTTGGCCTTCTCGGCGGCCTCGCGGAGGCGCTGGAGGGCCATCTTGTCCTTGGCGAGGTCCACGCCGTGGCCGGACTTGAACTGCTGCACCAGGTAGTCGACGACACGCTGGTCCCAGTCGTCACCACCGAGGTGGTTGTCGCCGTTGGTGGCCTTCACCTCGACGACGCCGTCGCCGATCTCCAGGAGGGACACGTCGAAGGTGCCGCCACCGAGGTCGAAGACGAGGATCGTCTGGTCGTCCTTGTCGAGGCCGTAGGCGAGCGCGGCCGCGGTGGGCTCGTTGACGATGCGCAGGACGTTCAGGCCCGCGATCTCGCCGGCCTCCTTGGTCGCCTGGCGCTCGGAGTCGTTGAAGTACGCCGGGACGGTGATGACCGCGTCGGTCACCTTCTCGCCCAGGTAGGACTCGGCGTCCCGCTTGAGCTTCTGGAGGATGAACGCGGAGATCTGCTGCGGGTTGAAGGGCTTCCCGTCCAGCTCCATCTTCCAGTCGGTGCCCATGTGGCGCTTCACGGACCGGATGGTCCGGTCCACGTTGGTGACCGCCTGGCGCTTGGCCACCTCGCCGACGAGCACTTCGCCGTTCTTCGCGAAGGCGACGACGGACGGCGTGGTCCGGGCACCCTCGGCGTTGGTGATGACGGTGGGCTCGCCGCCTTCAAGAACGCTGACGACGGAGTTAGTCGTGCCCAGGTCGATGCCGACCGCACGTGCCATGGTGATTTCCTCCAGCTGACTTGAGTGGAACGGACTCAAGTGTGCATGACGTTGGCGGCTCGGTCAACAGACCTGAGTCACAGGGGCTCAACTCTTATCCGTTCCTTACACGCAACTGGGTCGTGACCTGCGGAGATGCGGGACGCGGGACCACACCGGACCGTGCGGCGGGCTTCACTCTCGGCCTCACCAACAGCAGTCCGACCACGAGGACCAGCGCCCCGCCGGCCACCCACAGCACCCCGCTCGCGGCGATCCACCCGAGGTGCACGAGGACCGCGACGAGTACCCCGCCGAAGGCCGTGACACCCAGGAGGACGGACGCGCCCTGCGGGGTGAGCCCCAGCCTGCGCAGCCGGTGGGCGAGATGGTCGGGTCCGGGACGCAGCAGCGAACGTCCGGACAGCCGCCGGGCGAGGACGACGAGGGCGATGTCGGCGGCCACCAGGGCGCTCAGCGCGAACAGCACCGCGGCACTGGATCCCAGGTCCTGTCCCGCGCGGGTCGTCACGGCCGCCGAGGCCAGCACGAACCCCGTGAACAGCGACCCGCAGGCGCCCAGTCCCGCGCGCGCGGGATGCCAGTTGTGCATCAGGAACCCGGTCAGCGCGGCGGCCAGCACGCTCAGCAGCACGGCGAGCCCGTCCATCACCTCGGCCGCCGCGCAGGCCGCCGCACCGAAGGCGGTGACCACGCCGACCGTCCCGGCGAGTCCGTCGGCGTGGTCGAGCGCCTTGAACCCGAGAGCGACGAACACGATCCAGCCGACGGCGAGGATCCCGGCGAGCACCCCCGTCTCCTCGTACGGCACCACACAGGCCGCCGCCACGGCCGTACCGCCGACGAGGAACCGCGCCTTGACACGCAGCACGTCGGCGACGAGGCCGAGAAGGGCGACACCGGCCCCGGCGACGAGGAGGCGCCCGGCCTCGGGGCCGAGCGGGGTGACCCCCTGCCGGTCGCCCACGGCCGCGACCACACAAGTGGCCGCCACCACCGCCGCCCCGCCGGACAGCGGCATGGGGCGCCGCCACCGCCGGTCGACGATCCCGAGGCGCAGGGCGGGCATCCGCAGCAGGCCGGTGAGCACGGCGGCGAGGAGCAGGGCGGACGAGGCGGCGAGGATCCCATAGAGCACGAGCCCAAATTAGCGCCGTATGCACCAATTCAGCACGAATAACACGATCGGGTTTTAAGGTAACCCTCAGCGATTCAGATCACCCGGCCCCCGGCTACAGTGCGGCGCAGGATGGGGGTAGTCTCAGACGGACTGCATAAGTTACCGCTTAGTAATGACGAGAGTGACAGTGCGGACGCGCATGCTCTTCACGATGACGAGCACGCTCTTCACGGAACTCTCGTAGACCCCTCGCAGGCCCGAGGAGCCCCGAAATGCAACTCGCCGCGATCATCGTGTCGCTGGTACTGACCGTGGTCGGCGTGGCGCTGCTCGCACGCGCCATCGGCCAGTTCGTCCGGTACTTCAAGCTGGGCCAGCCCGTGCCCGCCGGGAGCAGGACCGACAACCCCTACGCCCGCAGTGTGACGCTGGTGAAGGAGTTCCTCGGCCACACCCGGATGAACCGCTGGGGCATCGTCGGCTTCGCCCACTGGTTCGTGGCCGTCGGCTTCCTGACGCTGCCGCCGACCCTCGCCCAGGCCTTCGGTCAGCTCTTCCAGGCCGACTGGGTGCTGCCGGTCATCGGCGACTTCCTGCCGTTCGAGCTGTACATCGAGTTCATCGGTGTGATGACGACGCTCGGCATCATCGCCCTGATCGTCATCCGGCTGCTGAGCCTGCCGTCCCGCCCCGGCCGCAAGTCCCGCTTCGCGGGCTCCAAGGCGGGCCAGGCGTACTTCGTCGAGTACGTCATCCTCACCATCGGCCTGGCCATCTACGTGCTGCGGGGCCTGGAGGGCGGGCTGCACCACGTGGACCACTACGAGGCCTCGTACTTCGCCTCGTACCCGCTGGTCCTGGCCTTCAAGGGCCTGGGCGTGAGCACGCTCCAGAACCTCGTCTACCTCGTCGCGACGATCAAGATCGGCACGTCCTTCGTGTGGATGATCGTCGTGTCGCTGAACACCAACATGGGTGTGGCCTGGCACCGCTTCCTGGCCTTCCCGAACATCTGGTTCAAGCGCGAGGCGACCGGCGGGACCGCCCTCGGCGGCCTCCAGCCGATGACCTCCGGCGGCAAGCCGATCGACTTCACCGACCCCGGTGACGACGACGTCTTCGGCGTCTCCCAGGTCGAGCAGTTCTCCTGGAAGGGCCTGCTCGACTTCTCCACCTGCACCGAGTGCGGCCGCTGCCAGTCGCAGTGCCCCGCGTGGAACACCGGCAAGCCGCTCTCCCCCAAGCTCCTGATCATGTCCCTGCGCGACCACGCGCACGCCAAGGCGCCGTACCTGCTCGCGGGTGGCGGCAAGACCATGGAGGGCGAGGAGAAGGCGTCCGAGGAGCAGCTGGCCGGTGTGCCGGCGGCGGCCCTGGCGGAGGCCGAGCGCCCGCTGATCGGGACGGTCGAGGAGAACGGCGTCATCGACCCGGACGTCCTGTGGTCCTGCACCACCTGCGGCGCCTGTGTCGAGCAGTGCCCGGTGGACATCGAGCACGTCGACCACATCGTCGACATGCGCCGCTACCAGGTGATGATCGAGAGCGCGTTCCCGTCCGAGGCGGGCACGATGCTCAAGAACCTGGAGAAGAAGGGCAACCCCTGGGGCCTGGCGAAGAAGCAGCGCCTGGAGTGGCTCAAGGAGGTCGAGTTCGAGGTCCCGGTCGTCGGCCAGGACATCGAGGACCTCACCGAGGTCGAGTACCTGTACTGGGTGGGCTGCGCGGGCGCCCTCGAGGACCGCGCGAAGAAGACGACGAAGGCCTTCGCCGAGCTGCTCCACATCGCGGGCGTCAAGTTCGCGATCATGGGCGGCGACGAGAAGTGCACCGGTGACTCCGCCCGCCGTCTCGGCAACGAGCCCCTGTTCCAGGAGCTCGGCATGGAGAACGTCATGGCACTGAACATGGCGTTCGGCGAGGAGCTCGACGACGACGGCAAGGTCGTCGCCGAGTCCGCCAAGCCGAAGTCCGCGAAGAAGATCGTCGCGACCTGCCCGCACTGCCTCAACACCATCGGCAACGAGTACCCGCAGCTCGGCGGCGACTACGAGGTCATCCACCACACCCAGCTGCTCCAGCACCTCGTCGACGAGGGCAAGCTGGTCCCGGTGACGCCGGTCGAGGGCATCATCACCTACCACGACCCGTGCTACCTGGGCCGCCACAACAAGATCTACACGCCGCCGCGCGAGATCATCGCGAACGTGCCCGGTCTCCGCAACGAGGAGATGCACCGTCACAAGGAGCGCGGCTTCTGCTGCGGCGCCGGTGGTGCGCGGATGTGGATGGAGGAGCGGATCGGCAAGCGCATCAACAACGAGCGCGTCGACGAGGCTCTGTCGCTGAACCCGGACATCGTCTCCACGGCCTGCCCGTTCTGCCTGGTCATGCTCACGGACTCCGTGAACGGCAAGAAGAACGACGGCAAGGCCAAGGAGTCCATCCAGGTCGTCGACGTCGCCCAGCTGCTGCTGGACTCGGTCAAGACCCCGGTGGACCCCGAGGACGCCGCGGAGACCGAGAGCGAGCCGGAGCCCGAGCCGGTCAAGTAGCGAACACGGCCGACACGGCCGTACGACGCCCCCTGTCCGAGGAATCGGCGGGGGGCGTCGCCGTGTGCCGGCATGCCCCACGCGCCTCAGCTCGCACAAAAATTAACCGAACTCACGTACAACCCTTGCCTCACGGCAGCGGTCTCATGATCGCCGACCGCGCTGTGGGCCCGAGGTGAGCCACGAACCGCTCCCCGGAGAACGCGTGCGGTCCCCCCACCCCAGCCACGGGAGGACCCGTCCATGCGCAGAAACACCGCCGCCGCCCTCACCGCCACCCTCCTGGCGACCGGCCTCACCCCGCTGTTCCTCGCCGCCCCGGCCTCCGCCGCCATCGCCAGGCACTACGACGACTTCAACGGCGACGGCTACCGCGACGTGGCGTACAGCAACTACTCCAGCGGGATATCCGGCCCCGGCGGCTGGCTGGGCGGTGCCGTCACCGTCGTCTACGGCAAGGCGGGCGGCCTCGACACCGCGCACCCCAAGGTCGTCCACCAGGACAGCCCCGGCATCCCCGGCGCCGGCGAGGAGGACGACTACTTCGGCGAGTCGCTCAGCAGCGCCGACCTCAACAAGGACGGCTACGCGGACCTGATCGTCGGCAACGGCACCGAGCACGTGGGCAGCACGAAGTACCGCGGCACGGTGACCATCGTCTGGGGCTCCCGCAGCGGCCTGTCCGGCGGCACCACCCTCGCCCCTAGGTCCGGCGCGAGCGGCTCCCAGTCCCACTTCGGCAGCGAACTCGCCACCGGCGACTTCAACGGCGACGGCTCGCCCGACCTCACGGTGATCGGCGGCGGCGAGGCGTGGCTGTACCGGGGCCCGTTCACCAAGTCCGGCAGGACGGGCAGCGTCACCAAGATCGACAAGGAGGGCGCGGGCTGGTACTCGTACGGCCTCGCCGCCGGCAAGGTCAACCGCGACGGCAAGACGGACCTGGTGATCCTCGGCACCCAGTTCACCGGCCAGACCGAGGCCAACCGCGTCTGGTACCTCAAAGGCGCCTCGTCCGGCCTGACTTCGGGCGCCTCGAAGACGTACGCGAGCCGGCCGTGGGGCGCCACGATCGGCGACTTCGACAAGAACGGCTACGGCGACATCGCGGTCGGCCTGCCCGACAACAACGACGGCAAGGGAATCGTCGGCGTCTGGCGCGGCACGTCGTCGGGGCCGAGCGGTTCGACGACGTACAGCCAGGCCTCCTCCGGCGTCTCGGGCAGCCCCGAGGCGGGCGACAACTTCGGCTACTCCGTCTCGGCCGGCGACACCAACGGCGACGGTTACGCGGACCTCGCGGTCGGCGTCCCGCAGGAGGACGTCGACGGCAAGGAGGACCAGGGCGGCGTCACCGTCCTCCGCGGCGGTTCCGGCGGCCTGACCGGCACCCGCTCCACCTGGATCCCGCAGTCGGTCCTCGGCCCGGCCGACTCCTACGTCTCCTTCGGCTCCGCGGTCCGCCTGCGCGACCTCGACCGCGACGGCAAGGCGGACCTGACGGTGGGCGCGAACGGCGACGGCCTGCTGATGCGCGGCACCGGCACCACCCCGACCACGACGGGCTCCGTCCACCTGCCGCAGTACGGCGGCGGCTTCCTCGACTGACCCCTTTCCTCCCCCTTACTGGAGCACCTCCATGCGCCCCCTGAGAACCGCCCTCGCGGCCGCCACCGCCGCCGCCCTGACCGGCGGTCTGCTCACCCTCGCGTCCGCCACGACCGCGGCCGCGGCACCCTCCCGCCTCGCCGGTGACTTCAACGGCGACGGCTACCGGGACGTGGCCATCGCCGCCCCCCTCGCCAAGGTGAGCGGCAAGACCGGCGCGGGCTACGTCGCCGTCGTCTACGGCACCAAGAGCGGCCTCGACACCAGCAAGCGCCAGATCATCAGCCAGGCCACGTCCGGCATCCCGGGCACCCCGGAGACGGGCGACTACTTCGGCGACCGCCTCACCTCGGGGGACTTCGACGGGGACGGCTGCACCGACCTCGTCGTCGGCGTGCACAGCGAGCGGATCGGCACCACCGAATCCTTCGGCGCGCTGACCGTGCTGTGGGGCGGCGCGACCGGCATCAAGTCCGGCACCGACATCTCCTCCCCGCTGCCGCGGTACCGCAACGAGCTGGGCTGGGTCCTCGCGGCCGGCGACTTCGACGGCGACGGCCACACCGACCTCGCGGCCGGCAACAACTCCACGCCGGCCCTGAACATCTTCAAGGGCCCCATCTCGCGCGCGGGCAAGGCGAGTTCGCTGGTCGGCGTCGACACCGTCGGCCAGACCACGATCTACCCCGACGGCCTGATCGCGGGCGAGGTCAACGGCGACGGGAAGACGGACCTGCTGGTCATGGGCCAGGAGGAGACCAGCACCGGCGACTACCGCACCCGCAGCGTCCTCTACACCGGCAACGCCACCACCACCGTCAAGGCCGGCAAGAAGCTCGCGGGCGGCTACGCGGGTGTCATCGCAGACGTGAACAAGGACGGCTACGGCGACATCGTCACCGGCAACTTCATGGAGAAGTCGGCGACCGAGCCGAACGGCGGCCCGGGCGGCGCGGTGACGGTGACGTACGGCGCGGCCACCGGCCTGTCCACCCGCACCCCGGTGAAGTTCACCCAGGACTCGGCGGGCGTCCCGGACACGGCCGAGAAGAACGACCGCTTCGGCTGGAGCCTGTCGGCCGGCGACGTCAACGGCGACGGGTTCCCGGACATCGCGGTCGGCGCCCCTCAGGAGACCATCGGCTCGGCGAGGCACGCGGGCACGGTCACGATCCTGCGCGGCTCGGCCACGGGCCTGACCGGCACGGGTGCGAAGTCCTGGTCCCAGAACAGCACGAACGTCCCCGGCGCGGCCGAGTCGGACGACCAGTTCGGGTACGCGGTCCAGCTCACGGACGTCGACAACAACGGCCGCACCGAACTGGTCGCCTCCGCGTCCGCCGAGAACAGCGGCGCCGGCGCGGTCTGGTTCCTGAAGTCCACGACGTCCGGCATCACGGCCACGGGCTCGAAGTCCTTCACGGGCACCACGCTGGGCGGCCCGGCGGGCACCGCCTACTTCGGCGACGTACTGGAAGGCTGACCCATGCGCATCCGCACAGCGACGACGATCGCCGCCCTCCTGACAGCGGGCCTGTCCCTGAGCTCCCCCGCCTCGGCGGCTTCCGCGAAGTACGGGGACGACTTCAACGGGGACGGGTACCGCGACTACGCGGCGAAATGGGACGGGAACACCAAGGGCAGCGGCGTCCTGATCACCTTCGGCACGGCGAGCGGCCCGGGCACGAAGACCCAGTTCGTCAGCCAGTCCAGCTCCGGTGTCCCCGGCGGCGACGAGACGGACGACATGTTCGGCGCGTTCCGTGCCGCCGCCGACTTCAACGCCGACGGCTACGGCGACCTCGCGGTCGGCGCCCCCGGCGAGAACGTCGACGGCCGCGCCGACCAGGGCGCGGTCACCATCCTGTGGGGCAGCAGGAGCGGCCTGTCGGGCGGTACGGCGATCCCGGCCAAGGCGAGGACGTCGTACGCCTCCATGGGCCGCGACCTGGCCGTCGGCGACTTCAACGGCGACGGCAGGAAGGACCTGGCGGTCGTCGCGGGCGGCAAGGCGTACGTCTACCGCGGCGCGATCAACCGCACGGGCGTGCACGGCACGGTCTCCGCCCTCGACAAGTCCGCGTCCCCCTTCTCGGCCACGGCCGTGATCGCGGGCAAGGTGAACGGCGACGGCAAGACCGACCTCGTCGTGATCGGCGACGGCGTCAACAGCGCGGAGATCTGGTCGGAGGCCTGGTTCGTCAAGGGCGGCACCACCCTCTCCTCCGGCAGGACCCTGCGCCTGGAGTCCCAGTCGGGCGGCGGGGGCAGCGCGGACCGCGGCGGCGACGGCGTCATCGCCGACTTCAACCACGACGGCTACGGCGACATCGCCATCGGCACGTCCCTGTACGGCGGCTACAAGGGCCGGGTGTCCGTCTGGTACGGCTCCTCGTCCGGTCCGGGCACCTCCGCCCGTATCACCCAGAACACCAGCGGAGTGGCGGGCACGGCAGAGGCGTACGACCACTTCGGCGACAGCGTCTCGGCCGGTGACGTGAACGGCGACGGCTACCAGGACCTCGCGGTCGGCGCGTACGGCGAGGCGCTCGGCGGCAACGAGTACGCGGGCATGGTCCACGTCCTGTACGGCCGCCCGTCCGGACTGAGCGGCACGGGCTCCCAGGCGTTCGCCCGCAACTCGGCAGGAATTCCGGGCGCGTTGGAGCCGGACGACTTCTTCGGCGCCACGGTCCGCCTGCGCGACACCGACCGCGACGGTCACGCGGACCTGTTCGTGACGGGCCAGACGGGCTCGCTGCGGCTGCCGGGCACCGCGTCGGGCGTGACGACGACGGGCGTGACCTCGGCCCCCGCGGACGGCGTGATCAGCGGAATGCTGCAATAGCCGCGCCGTGGCCGCCCAACCCGGGGAATCCCCGTGACCTTGAGGGATTTCCCGCAAGGCCTTCAGGGATTCCCCGTAAGGGATGTCACAGCTCGGCAGCAAAGCCGTCCCCGGGACGCCGGGCCGGGCACGCGGCTCTCCGGGACCAGGTACGTTCGAAGGCGTGGCTGGATTCAGGATCGGACGCGGCCGGGACAACGGCGCTCCTCACGCGCGACCGCAACAACCTCCCTACGGGCAGCAGCAGGCGCCCCAGGGACAGCCGTCGTACGGCTATCCCCCCGCGCCGCAGCCCCACCCGGGGCAGTGGACCCAGGGCGGCGGCCGGGGCTACGACGAGCCGGAGTACTTCGGCGACGGCGGCGGCGCCCCGCACCCGCAGGGCGGCCATGACCCGTACGCGGCGAACAACCCGGGCCACACCCAGGCGTTCTCGGTCGGCGAGGACCCCTACAACCAGGGCGGCACCTACCGTGCCGGCTCGGCCCCTGCGGGCCCCGTCGGCCCCCGTCTGCACTGGAAGGAACTGCTGAAGGGCATCGTGCTCTCGCCCCAGCAGACCTTCCTCCAGATGCGGGACTACTCGATGTGGGGCCCCGCCCTCGTCGTGACGTTCCTCTACGGCCTGCTCGCGGTCTTCGGCTTCGAGGACGCGCGCAAGGACGCGATCAACGCGACCCTGTCGAACGCGATCCCGATCGTCCTCACGACCGCCGTCGCCATGGCCCTGTCCGCCTTCGTCCTGGGCGTCGTCACCCACGCCCTGGCCCGCCAGCTCGGCGGCGACGGCGCCTGGCAGCCGACGGTCGGCCTCTCCATGCTGATCATGTCCCTCACGGACGCGCCCCGCCTGATCGTGGCCATGTTCTTCGGCGGCGACGCGGGCTTCGTCCAGCTGCTCGGCTGGGCCACCTGGGTGGCGGCCGGCGTGCTCCTCACCCTGATGGTCTCCAAGTCCCACGACCTCCCCTGGCCGAAGGCCCTGGGCGCCTCGGCGATCCAACTGATCGCCCTGCTGTCGATCGTGAAGCTGGGCACGTTCTAGCGACGGGGCCCTTTCGGGACGTACGACGAGGGGGCTTCCGGTTCCGACCGGGAGCCCCCTCGTCATGTCACCGCCGACCGCGACGGCGGGCGCACCCCGGTCCACTTGGCCACCGGCACTCCGCCGCGACCTTGCCGGATCCCGAACCGCAGGACAGGAAACGGGAGACCCTGGACAGGCGTGCCGTCGCTCAGGACGGCACCCGGAACAGGGGGATGACTTGCTGGCGAATCTGCTGCCGGGCCTGCGTGATGTCCGGGCCCCGCTCTCCACGGGGTGTATCTGGCTCCTGGCGCTCTGGCTGATCCTGGAGGACCGCGTTCCGACACCTCAACAGGCCCATGGCGTCTGGGCTTCCCTGTACCGGCTCGGGGACCTGGTGGGCCCTGCCGGAGTACTGGCGGCCGGTTCCTTCCTCGCCTACCTCATCGGCGCCATGCTCACCGTCCGAGTCGTCACCGTGAACGCGCGGGAAGCCCCGAAGGCGGCGCGCTTGCGGAACGGCGGAACAGCCCTGACACCCCGCGTCTCCCGCCTCGCGTACGACGACCTCGTCAGCTTCCTCCGGGACCAGGGGCGATTGCCCCGCTCGGCCTCTGAGGGCACCGCGGCCGTGGACCCGGAGCGCGACCGCGGCGAACGCCTCGTGGTCGGGCTGGCGGTACGGGACATCCTCGGTGAGACACGTCAGCTGCGCACGAAGCTGCTGATCGCCAGCTACGACCTGTTCAACGAGTACGACCGAGCCGTGGGTGAGGCGGAGTTCCGCAAGAACGTCTCCTACGCGCTCGTCGGTCTGACGGCCACGCTCAGCTGGCTCCAGTCGCCGTGGTGGGCGCTCCTCCTGCTCGTCTCCGGTCGGCTCTACGCGGCCGGCGTGGGCAGCGAGCAGGCAGCCAACGACGTCATCGTCCAGGCCGTGGTGGCGGGCCTCATCACCCCGCTCTCCATCACCGGGGCGGCGGGGGTGCCGGCTGTTCCGACGGGGCGAAGCCAATAGGGGCTGTGCGAGGGGGTCGTCACCGATCACTCGCTGTCGGAGCTGCCGCCTTCCTCGCCCTGACGAACCCGGGTTCTGGAGCCACTGGCCGGCGCAGCGGCCGGCTGGTCAGCAGTTCGAGCCGTTCCCCCGCCGCCTCAGCCGAACCGATCAAACCCCCGGGTCATGCAGCGCAGATCAGAGTGCTTCCCTGTTCTCCCTGGGCGTCTCGCCCGCCTTGTGCACAGGCGGCAGAACGCTCCACGGAAAGTTGATCCAGTCGTCCGTGCGCTTCCAGACGTACTCGCACTTCACCAGGGACTGGGTCTTCTCGTAGATGACCGCGGAGCGGACCTCGGCGACCGTGTGGAGGCAGAAGTCGCGGACCAGCTTGAGCGTCTTGCCGGTGTCGGCGACGTCGTCGGTGATCAGGACCTTCTTGGAGGAGAAGTCGATCGCGTTGGGCACCGGCGCGAGCATGACGGGCATGTCGAGGGTGGTGCCCACGCCGGTGTAGAACTCGACGTTCACCAGGTGAATGTTCTTGCAGTCCAGCGCGTAGGCGAGACCGCCGGCGACGAAGACTCCGCCGCGGGCGATGGAGAGCACGATGTCGGGCTCGTAACCGTCGTCGGCGATGGTCTGGGCGAGCTCGCGGACAGCGGTGCCGAACGCCTCGTAGGTGAGGTTCTCGCGGGCGGCGGAGGCGCTCATACCTGGGTCCGGTGGAAGTTGAGGAAGGAGCGGGAGGCGGTCGGACCGCGCTGGCCCTGGTAGCGGGAGCCGTAGCGCTCGCTGCCGTAGGGGAAGTCGGCCGGCGAGGAGAGCCGGAACATGCACAGCTGGCCGATCTTCATCCCGGGCCACAGCTTGATGGGGAGCGTGGCCAGGTTGGACAGCTCGAGGGTCACGTGCCCGGAGAAGCCGGGGTCGATGAAACCGGCCGTCGAGTGGGTGACGAGCCCGAGCCGCCCGAGGGAGGACTTGCCCTCCAGGCGGGAGGCGAGGTCGTCGGGCAGCGTGATGACCTCGTAGGTGGAGGCGAGGACGAACTCGCCCGGGTGCAGGATGAACGGCTCGTCGCCCTCCGGCTCCACCAGCCGCGTCAGGTCGGACTGCTCGACGGCGGGGTCGATGTGGGGGTACCGGTGGTTCTCGAACACCCGGAAGTACCGGTCCAGCCGTACGTCGATGCTGGACGGCTGCACCATGGATTCGTCGTAGGGATCGATCCGCACGCGCCCGGCGTCGATCTCGGTCCGGATGTCCTTGTCTGAGAGAAGCACGTGCCGAGGATACGCAAGGCGCGCGGACCGACCACAATCGGACGGTCCGCGCGCCTGGTACCTGCCTACAGCGCTTCCCTGTACTTCTAGTGCTTCTCCAAGGCCACCGGAACGACGCTTCTGAGCCGGGCACAGCGCGGACAGCGCACGAGCCGTCCGGGGCCGAGGCGCTCGGCCTGCTGCATCGGGAACGAAGCGGTACTGAACACGTGCCCATCGGCACAACGGACGACGGTGCGCTCCATCAAGTCCTAGAGTCCCTTCCCCAAGAGCCGCGTCGGGCTACTGCTCACCTGACGACAAATGCCACATTACGGGATGGACGGGACGGCCCTCCAGGCGGCACTCCGGTCCCGCCCGGACCCTCTTCCACGCCTCCACCGTACGCCCCAACTCCCTTCCCCCGCAGCCCCGTCCCACCCCTGAGACGCACTCAGGCCCCACGGCTTCAGCGCCGGGGGCCTGGCATGAGGTAAGGTGACAGTGCGTCTCGACACCGGCCCGTCCGGCGTCTCGCGCGGGTGTAGTTTAGTGGTAGAACATCAGCTTCCCAAGCTGAGAGTGCGAGTTCGATTCTCGTCACCCGCTCCAATGAAGCCCCAGGTCAGCGGCCTGGGGCTTTTGCATGTCAGAGGTCTCTGTCGCGTTTTCCGGCACGCAGAGCGACCGACGTCCGGAGCGGCGTTCCCGCAGACGGCCGGTCATGGACATGCTGTTAGGCTCCCGGCACGCGCGTGGGGGAGCGGCCGGGGAGCCGGGGGAAGTGCCAAGGCGTTGCCGTACGTCCCGCCATGCTTTCTTCTTGCCTTTCAGGGGGAACGGTGGCTCGACTCGGCCGACGCCGACACAGACCGGCTCATGGTTCACGCTCAGCACGCCTCGGCCCATCGGCGACACGTACCGCCGCCGTCCTGGCGACGGCGCTGAGCCTCGGCCTTCCGCTCGCCGCTGTACCGTCCTCGGCGGCAGCCGCTCCGCTGTCGGCAGCCACGGCCGACGAGGTCGTGCTGCCTGCCGCCCCGCGCGCCGTCCCCAGGGCCACGCAGATTCTCAACGCGGGGACCAGCGGATTCCTTTGGACCCAGGAGGGCGACGACCGGTTCCTGTGGACGGACTACGCCACCGGCACCACAACCGCACTGGAGAAGCGGCTGGACGTTCCGGTGCGGTACGACATCGACAGCGGCTACTTCCGTGAGGCCGCGTCCTTCCAGCCCGGCTACTACGGGGACGGGTCCGACACCGTCGCCCTGTACTCGGAGGAGGACTCCCACGTCACCCTCCTCCAGGGCGCGGGCACCTCGGGCAGCACCGTCGTGGTACCCGTGCCCGAGTCCCACACCTACCGGGGCACCTTCGGCAGCACCGTCCTCACCAGCACCAGCGGCTTCAACGGAAACCCGAACGCCTACCAGCTGTGGCGCGTCCAGGACGGGGGCGGGGTCGCTGAGACGCCCGTGACCGGGCTGCCGGAGGGCGCGTACGACATGGTGGTCGAGGACGGCGACGCCCGGTCCGTCATCCTCCGCTACAACACCGGCGACAGCGAGCAGAGCTGGGGGCACTGGGGCATCGTCGACCTCGCCACCGGCGCGCTCAGCGCGCTGCCCGGCCCGGCCAACCCGGAGGACGGCTGGGAGGTGACCGGCTTCCGGCTGGGTACCGACTCGGTGGTGCGGCTGCGCAGTGGGCGCGGCAAGGCGGACGTGTACGACCGCGACGAACTGTCCGCCGCGCCCCGTACCTTCGACACAGGCGCCCTGACCTACCAAGCCGCCTACGGGATCGTCGGCGACAAGCTGCTCGGTGTCGAACCGGTGTCGCCCGGCGACAACAAGTACCGGGGCCAGCCGCTGTGGGCCCTCACCTCAGACGGCACGGACACCGACCTGACCAAGGTCATGGACCCGGCCGCCCATCAGATCGTCCAGGCGCCCGACGGCTCCGTCCTCGTGGCGGGCGCCGCGCAGTACGTCGAGCAGGGCGACCTCGACTGGGGCGTGTACCGCATCGCCCCCGCCGCCGACGGCTCGGTCACCCGCAGCCGCCTGACCGCCGTGCAGCCGATGCCCGCGCAGATCAACGGCCTCTCGCTCGGCAGCTCCATCCTCACCACGGCCGACAACAGCACGCTGTACGAACCCAACACGATTCTCGGCGCCTATCGCAGCACCTGGCTGACCACGAGCGGCACCCCGGGCGTCGTCAGAACCACCGTGGACGGGCTGGTCAGCGGGTGGGACGGCGACTGCTCCGGCGGCGCCACCCGCTGCATCCCCATGTTCGCCGACGGGACCGGCCACCACGGCCGTCGCGACGCCACCGAGTCCGGCCTGACCATGCTGCGCACCAACGGTGCCACCACCTGGGGCCCCACCCTCGACACGGGGGACTCCAGCCCCCGGCTCAAGGACCTCTCCGGACGGTACGCGGTTGTCGACGGCGCCTCCTCCGGCACCCAGTACATCGGCGAGTTCCCCGACGCCTCGGCGGGCAAGGTCGTACAGAAGCGCGACCGGGTCGCCGCGGCCGTGTGGGGCAACACCCTGTGGAGCGGCGCGGCCACGGGAGGCACGGTCACGGCCACCCGGCTCCCGTCCGGCACCGCCGTGGAGTCCTTCACCACCCGCAACGGCTGCACCCCGTCGGACCTCCAGGCCGTGGGCCGCTGGGTGTACTGGACCTGCGAGGACGCCTGGGGCGACGACCAGGGCTCAGGTGTCTACGACCGGACGACCAAGCTCACCGTCACCGCCCCGGCCGGCAGGGTCCTCCTCGGTGACGGCTATCTCGTCGAGCGCGTCGGCGGCATCCAGTCGGACAGCGGGCTGAAGCTCTTCGATCTGCACAACGGGCTTCCGGCCAGCGGCAGTTACACGGATCTGGCGAGCCGCAAGCTCGCCGACTGGACCGACCTCGGCAAGGACAACAACGGGGTGGGCACGACCTGGACCGTGGACCGCTTCGGCGGCGGTGTCGCCTACGCCGACGACGAGCAGCGCGTCCACCTCGTGAAGACCGGCGTTCCGGCGTCCGCGCTGTCGGCCATCGACTCCGCGGTCACCCCCGGGGCCGCGAGCTGGTCCGGCACCTGGTGGCTGTCGAAGCCCGCCGCCTCCTGGAAGGTGACCGTCCGCCACAAGGCGTCCGGCGCCACCGTGCGCACTGTGTCCGGCTCCGCCGCCCGTGGTCTGCTGACGGCCGCCTGGGACGGCAAGGACTCCGCGGGCCGACTCGTCCCCAACGGCACCTACACCTGGACGCTCACCGCCCAGCCCGCCGACGGCCAGGGCGCCGCCCTCAGCCTCTCCGGCAACCTCGCGGTGACGGCCGGAGCGGCGGCACCGCGCGACTACGCGGGCAACGACGGCGTCGGTGACGTCCTCACCCTCAGCTCCTCCGGCGCCCTCACCGTCCGGCGCGGCACCGGCACCGGCACGCTGGGCAGCCAGGTCTCCGGCACCGGCTGGCCGACCACCGCGAAGTTCGTGCCGTTCGGCGACCTCAGCGGCGACCGGTGCAACGACGTCCTGGTCCGCCTGAGCAGCGGCGCTCTCCGCGCCTACCGCCCCTCGTGCGGCAAGGCGGCGACGCCCTCGACGCCGTACACCACACTCGGCACCTCTGGCTGGAACCAGTACGACGTGCTGACCGCGCCCGGTGACGTGAACAAGGACGGCCGCCCGGACCTGATCGCCCGTAACGCCTCGACCGGCACGGTCTACCTGTACAAGGGCACCAGTACGGGCAAGTTGTCGGCGCGCGTGAAGCTGTACGACAACTGGAAGACGTACAAGAAGGTCGTCGGGGCCGGTGACCTGAACGGCGACGGCATCGGCGACCTCCTCGCCCAGGACACGTCGAACAACCTGTACCGGTACGACGGCACCGGCAGCGGCACTTTCAAGGCCCGCGTGAAGGTGTTCGGCAACTGGGGCGGCTCGTACAACACGGTCGTCGGCGTCGGCGACATCACCGGCGACGGCAGGACGGACCTCGTCTCGCGCGACACCAGCGGCAACCTGTACCGCAACAGTGGTGACGGCAAGGGGTCGTTCGGCGGCCGTACGAAGATCGCGACGGGCTGGCAGGGGTACAAGGCCGTCCTATGAGGACAGCGGCGTGGCTCGCCCGCAGCCGGGCCCAGGTCTCTGGGCCCGGGCCCGGCGCTCGCCCGCTCTGCGGACCGCCGGGTCCCCGCCCGCGGGGCAGGTTCCCCGGCGTCGCTCCAGGCGGCCTCGGCCGGGCTGAAGCGCCCTGCGTGCGGGGGCATCGGCGCTAGGCGGACGCCGGCACGAAGACCGTCTGCGAGGTGGCCGACCGGAAGTTGTCGTCCGCGTCGAAGACGGCCCGGTAGTAGCCGGCGCCACTGTGGTCGAGGTCCGCGGCGAAATCGTTGCCGTTGCCGCCCCAGGAAGCCTCGACCGTGGTGAGCGTCGTCCAGTTCACGCCGTCGGGCGAGTACTGGACGTGGACGTTGATCGAGGCGGGCGTCCACCCGTCGGGGAAGTCGATGAGCCCCTCGGTGTGGACCTGTCCCGTGTCGGAGCGGGCGGCCGTGAAGGCGGTGAACTCCGACGCCCGGTGCACGTGGACGACGTCGCTCGTGCCGGTGCCCGCCTGGAGGAACGGGTCGTCCGAGGTGTCCAGGGCGAGCTGGAAGTAGCCGCCCTGCCAGGGCGTGTAGTCCATAGTGAAGGTGCCGTCGTCAGCGGTGGTGAAACGGCCCACGAGGTCGGTCTGCGCGTCGTCGGGGCCGAACAGGACGCCCCCGGATTGCCCGGCCAGCGGCACCCAGCCGTCCGCGGTCTGCTGTTCGACCTTGACGCTCAGCGTGACCGGCTGACCGAAGTCGATGTCGGCCGAACTGACCGTGGACGTGAAACGGGTGGGGATCTGGTCGACACCGATCTGAACCGGCTCCGACTCCCCGTACAGCACCGCCGGCGTGCCACCGTCCATGCGGAACACGGCCTGGACGGGCGCGGCCGCGTCGAGCCGCACCGAGGCGGTGAAGTGACCCTGGGCGTCGGTGGTCACAGTGGCCTGCGTCCAGTAGTCGACATCGACCTCGACCTGACGTGCCCCGAGAGGCTTCACCTGACGGGTCGGCCACCGCCCGTACAGCGTCCCCTCCACCTGCACGTCACGGTGTTCCCGGTCGATGGCGGTACGGTCGACGGTGAGCGCGCCGAACTGCGCCACGACGAAGTAGGCGAAGTCCCCCGCGGACCGGCTCAGCACATGGCCGCCCTCGGCGTCCGTCACCTCCACGTCGATGCGGTAGGAGCCGAACTCCGGGAGCTTCAAAGGCTTCTTGGTACGCCAGTTGCCGTCCTGACGGGTGCCGGAGAAGAGCCGGAAGTCCTTGGTCCCGATCTCGGCGACTTCGGTCTGCGAGGCGTACGAGACCAGGTGCGCCGTGATGCCCGTGATGTCGGCCCCGGACCGGGCATTGATCTGTAGGATCCCGAGATCGCCCGACACGCTCCCCGCATAGGTGACCTCCGGCTGATCCGCGGCGTGCGCGGCTGTCACACCTCCCATGCCGAGCGCGGCGGCCGCGGCGGCCACCGTGAGCCATCTGCGTATCCTCCACAACACCATTGCGATCCCACCTCTGACGCGTTCGACGACGGGACCCTCTTCGGAACCCCCGCCCGGCCGTCCGTCTTTATATCCACCGCTCAGCACTCGACGCACGGCAATTGAGAGCGGACGCAGAACGTCGACGTGGCGAAGTGCACCTGGGCAGCGTGGACTTGGCGCCACTCTTGTTGTGCGGTCGCGCATCACCGCCGGGGCGGGCGAAAAAAATCTGTGGATCTTCTCGGCAACCTTTTCCGGCTCTCGGACCACTCAGTGCTGTCCGGTCATGCGGTCCGGTCAGATGCACCAGCTGAAAGAGAGCACAGGCATGTCCCTGGAACGAGAGCACAGACATGTCCCCGGTTCGCCCGCGTCACCGGGGGCGTCCCGCGGTGGCGGACACCGTGCCGACGACAGCGCGAGCGGTGGGCGCCCGAAGCACCGTGGGCGCCGGTTGCTCGCGCGTCGGGGTCTGTGGGCGGGTCTCACCATGGTGGTCGTGGCCGGCTCGGCCGTCGTGGTCAGCCAGGCCTCGGCGGACCAGAAGACCCTGGATATGAAGAAGTGGTACGTGCTGGTCAACCGCAACAGCGGCAAGGTGCTGGACGACCGCGGCTCCGCCAGGAACGACGGCGCGGCGGTGGTGCAGTGGGCGCGGCACGGCGGGGCCAACCAGCAGTGGCGGTTCATCGACTCGGGTGACGGTTACTACCGGCTGAAGAACCGGACCTCCGGCAAGGTGCTGGACGACCTCGGCTGGTCGAAGACCGCCGGCTCCGCCCTCGTGCAGTGGAAGGACCAGAACGGCAGCAACCAGCAGTTCAAGCTGTCCAAGTCGCCGAACGGCTATGTGCGGTTGGTCAATCGCTTCAGCGGCATGGCCGTCGGTGTCCGCAACGCCGCCAAGGCCAACGGGGGCAATGTCGTACAGAACCGCGACCGCAGCGGCGCCGATCAGCAGTGGAAGCTCGTCGAGGTCGGGAACGTCAGCGGCGGCGGTACGCCCACCGCGCCCACCAGCGGCGCTCCCGCCAGCCCGACTCCGAGCGGCACGCGACCGGCGGCTGCGGCTTCGCCCTCTTCTTCGTCGCCCGCGACCGGTGCGGGCGGCTCGGCCAAGCGGTTCCTGGGCAGTGACACCGTGCTCATCGGCGCCTCGATGTCCGACGACTCGGCGGACGCCGCGCCGTTCGACGGGCGCTACGCCTACGTGCACAGCCAGCCCGCGCCCTCGTCGGACTACTACACGGCAGCGAAATGCCAGGCCGGGTGGTCGGGCTGGTGGGGCTGCTGGAACGGACCCACCACGGCACCCGGCACGTACGTGACCTGGCGGGACGAGGTGGTGTCCCAGGCGACGTACAAGGGCAGCTCACGTCCGCAGAAGATGCTGTGGACCTGGTACTCGTTGCGCGACCTCGGCGACGCGGCGGGCGAGGGCGACGGTCCGGGTGAGGTCAAGGCCATCAACCGGACCGACCTGCTCACCCGCTACCTGAACGACTACCGCTTCTTCCTCCAGAAGATCGGCAAGACGCAGGCCGCGATCGACCTCGAGCCCGACTTCTGGGGCTACGTCCGCTCGCTCGGCGATCCGCACCAGGTTCCCGCACAGGTGAAGAGCGCGAATCCGACGGACTGCGGATCGCAGGAGAACAGCGCCACCGGTCTCGTTCAGTGCCTGATCTCGATGGCGCACAAGTACGCGCCGAACGCCGAGGCGGGGATGCACCTCTCCTGCTTCGACTGGGAGACCAACATGCAGGCTTGCGTCAAGTCCTACGAGAGCTTCGGCGCGAAGAACGCCGACTTCCTGGCCTCCGACGTCTCGGACCGCGACGCGGGCTGGTACGCGCAGCCGGCCCACGGTGGCAGTGACCACTTCTGGAACGACCAGAAGGCCGCCGCCGCGCTGAAGTTCTACAAGACGATGGCCGAGTCCGTGGGCAAGCCGGTGGTCCTGTGGCAGATCCCCGTGGGCAACATGGCGCAGAACAACACGCTCAACCACTACAAGGACGACAAGGTGGACTGGTTCTTCAGCCACATGGACCAGGTGGCGGACGCCCACATCGCCGGCCTGTTCTTCGGGCCGGGGCAGCAGGAACAGACCTCGGTCGAGACCGACGGCGGAAACCTGATCAAGAAGACGATCGCCTATCACAACTCGGGCGGCACAAAGCTCAAGTAGGCACAGCTGACGAATGCGCCCCCGTCGAAGAGACGGGGGCGCATTCGGCGTTCACCGGGTCGGGACGAAGTCCGCGGTCATCGGGCCGGGACGAAATCCCCGTTCACCGGGCCGGAACGAACCCTCCCCGGACCGACGCGGAGCCGCCCGGACCCTGTGCGTCGACGCGGTAGCCGTCGCCCGCGGCCGTGCGCACGCCGGTGCCGTTGTTGAACTGCGCGGCGAACTCGTGGCTCCCGGCCGGCACGGTCAGGCCCGGCTTGAGGACCCAGCGGTAGACCAGCGCGCCACCCGCCTCCTGGACGGTGACGGTGAAGTCATCACCCGGCAGGGTCTGCCAGGTGCCGGTGCTCTGCGTCCCGCCGGTCTGCACGATCCGGATCTCGACCGTGAGCGAGGTGAGCGGCTGCGTCGTCCTGAGGGCGAGGTCGCTCTGCGTCCAGTAGGTGTTGCTCCGCGGGTCCAGCGAGCCGGCCGATTGCAGTGGTCCGTTCCGGCTCCCGTCAGCGGTCGGCGAGGGGCTGGTGGCCGACGGGCTCGGGTGCGAGCTGCCCGGGGTGGTGGCCGGGGGTGGCGCGACAGGGGTGGGGCGGGCCGAATCCGGGTGCGGGGAGCTGACCGTCGGAGACGGGGTGGCGGCAGGCGTGGTCACGGTGGGCGACGGCGACGGGGTCGCGACAATGGCGGCGACGGCGAGGCCGCCGGTCGTCAGGATGCCTCCGGCGGCGAGCCCGGCCAGGGCGATCCTCGTCCCGGACCTCGCGAACGGTCGCGCGCGGTGCCGGACGGCGGGGCCGGCCATACCGCGTTCCACCCGGGCCAGCATCCGTGCGCGGTCGGGCCGGTGGGCCTCGGCGGCCTCGCGCAGCCGACGGTCGATGTCCTCGTTCACCGGTTCCTCCTCCCTGGCACCAGGTTCCCGGCCGCGCGTGCGCCCAGGAGCTTTTCCAGCTCCGCCATTCCCTTGGAGGTCTGGCTCTTCACCGTTCCGACCGATATGCCCAGCGCTGCCGCCGTGTCCTTCTCGGACAGGTCGAGGGCGTGTCGCAGCACCACGCAGGCGCGCTTGCGGTACGGCAGCCGGGCGAGCGCCGCGCGGACGTCCAGCACGGCCGCCGTGTCCGGCCCCTCCACCTTCTCGGGGCTGCGGGACCAGAACAGCGTGAGCCGGCGTCGCTCACGGACCGCGCTGCGGATCCGTCCCCGTGCCAGGTTGGCCACCACACCGCGGGCGTAGGCGAGCGGGTGGTCGGCCTGCCGCAACCGGTCCCAGTGCTGCCACAGAGCGACCAGGGCATCCGCCGCGAGGTCGTCCGCCGCGTCGGTCTCGCCGGTCAGGAGGTGTGCCAGACGGGCGAGCTCGGCATAGTGGCGTTCGAAGAATTCGTGGAACTCCACGGACGCGTCATCGAGGAGCATCCCCCGGTCGCCCTCTCCTTGCCATGACGTGCGAGGTGGTCGCGCGTTCGACGACGACGGCGGGCGCAGCCTGACAGCGCCCGGACCGGAATGCGAACGGCGGTCGTGCATGGGTGTGTGGTGGCGGTGAAGGCCGGCCGGCGGGCTGGTCAACGCCGGGCGCACCGGTCGCGGGTCGGCTGCTCCGGCTTCACGGCGTCCGACGGCACGGCCGTGCCGTCGACGGTCGGCCGCTCACCGTGGATGCCGGTAGCCGTTGCGCCGCTTCCGCTCCCGGGGGGACGGCCCGTCGGCGCACCGACGACCAGCGGCGCCAGGGGAATGCCCGTGCCCAGTCCGCGCCTGCGCCACGGTTGCGGCGCGGCGTGCTTCGTTGCCCTCATGCCCGTCCCGGTAGTTCGATCCAGCCTTCCGGCTTTCAGTTGCCGCAGAGGACGAGAAGGTTGCCGCCCTGACGCTGTTTTCTCGACGGACCCGATCGAGGGGAGAGCCCTGCGCGGTGCACCCGGACCAACCGTTGCAGGTCACAGGTGTCTGTTCCCACGAGTGGGTGAAATCTATCTTTGCCAGAGTAGACATTGGGCTCTTCCAGAGTTAGCCTTCTTCTTGTCTACAGAGTCGAGAGAGACCCGGCAGACACGAACTGGCGGGTAGCGGTACAAGAAGGTCCGCAGAGCAGATCAGTTCAGGTTCAGAGGAAGGACGGAGGACACAGACGCCATCAGGATCGCCCGGCCCGGGACGCACTCGGCCGGGTACCGCAAGACCCCGGATTGGAAGGTGGTCCCCGGTCACGCAGCCGCGATCCCCGCACCCCCCTTCGACAGGGCTGGTAGCGGAAACAGAAGGTCGGCAGAGCACGAGAGCCGACAGATGGTGTTGAATTTCCTTCGGGGCCCTGGTGCCGTACGGCATCAGGGCCCCTCGACGCGTTGCACAGCGAGGTGACATGACAGCAGACAACCCCCTCAGTGATCGTCTGGACGACGACGACTACCCGGCCTACACCATGGGCCGGGCCGCCGAGATGCTCGGCGCCACTCCGGCCTTCCTCCGGGCGCTCGGGGAGGCTCGTCTGATCACTCCGCTCCGTTCGGAGGGCGGGCACCGCCGGTACTCCCGCTATCAGCTCCGGATCGCCGCGCGCGCCCGCGAGCTCGTCGACAGGGGCACCCCGATCGAGGCCGCGTGCCGCATCGTCATCCTCGAGGACCAGCTCGAGGAAGCTCAGCGCATCAACGCCGAGTACCGCCGACGGGCCGAGCAGGGCGCGTCCGACGCCTCCCTTCCCACTTCCGGCTGACCGCCCTGCGGCGCGGCCCCTGGCCGGGCGTGCCTGTCGACCTGGACGATGCCCGCGATCGCCTGCACGGACGGTGCGTAGGTGTCCGGGCCGGGTGTTCGACGCTCAGATAGTCGAGCCCGAACACCACGGCCAGGTAGGCGACGGCGAGGATCACACCCGATCGACGGGACACGAAGTTCACGGTTCTCTTTCCCGGGCCCGTCACGCGTCGCCCATGGTGGTGCGGTTCGGCCTGATCCGGCTGGTCCTCAGGACGCTCGGGCGGCGACACCGTGCCGCCTCTCCGGACCTTCGCTCACCGTGAACACGGGCTCGGCCCGCTGAACCCGACTCCGGGACGGGCCGCCCCTCGGCATCAGAAGACGCCCTTGTACCCCTGCCACCCCGTGGCGACCTTCACCCGCGCGGACCGAACGAGCCCTTTCCTTTCCCGCAGCCGAACGGGCGGTGACACGGGCAGGTGTACGACGGGCCACCGTCGCCGCCTGCGCCTCTCAGCGGAAAGGGCCCGGCACTGGGTGGGTCAGAGGCGGAACGGGCGCTTGATGCCTGCCTTTCCCGCCTTCTCGATGCGCTCCGGCCCAGCGGTGTTGCGGTCATCTTCCCGCTCCCTCCAGTCCCTGGGCTGGAGCAGAAGGAGTTCGCCGCCGCCCGGCACGATCATCGCGCCGCCGAAGGGCTCGTCCCCCGCGAACCAGACGCCGTCGACGATGCCGACGGGCCACCGACCGCGGCCCAGGGCGTCCTTCGCACGCAAGGTGAAGGGGGTGCCCTTCTGGTCTCCCAGGCGGAAGTAGAGCGTGTGGGTCGACTCCATGCCGATCTTCTCGACCGGGGTGCGGAATTCGAGGGGGTAGGTCCGGAAGATCTTCGAGCACTTGCGGATCGAACTCAGGCGGCCGTAGAGAAGGATCAGCGTGAAGACCGTGCCGAGCATTCCGACGATGGCCACCGGAAGCAGATATCCGATCTTGGTGAAGAAGATCTGGACCCACAGCAGCAGGAACACAGGGAAGTACTTGAGGAACTTCTTCAGCGCGTTGCGGTAGTGGTAGCGCACCGCGCCCTGGAAGTCCGTCCCGTCCGTCGCGTACGGCGCGGGCGGGGTGTCCGACTCCAGACCGTCCTTCCACCGTTCTGGCACCGTCATCCGAACGGGCTCCTTTCGACTGTCCCTGGGCCCCCGTCGGAGGACGGACCGGACCCGTTGTCCACCTCGCCCGGCGCGGCCGGGTCCTCGAACGTCACCGTACGGGCGACGCCGAGCAGCACACCGCGGTAGTCGTCGGCCAGCTCCACCGCCGGGGTGACCAGCTGCACGGTGACGATCGAGGAGGTCCGGGCGACCGGGATGGCGACCGTGCCCTGCCAGACGGTTCCCTGCGCGGGCTCGTCCTGACCGTCGGGAGGAGCGGTCGGCGCGAGCGTGGTGCGTTCCGTCTCCAGCAGGTACCCGGTGCCCGTGGGCAGCTCCACGGGCACGATGCCGTTGTCCGGGCCGGTGCCCAGCATCTGGAGCAGCACGGCGGCGGGATTCGCCCCCGAGGCCGCGACGGTCGAGACCGTCAGGACGGACAGCGAGGCCCCGCCCTGTTCGTCCGGGTGCATGCCGAGCGCGCACCCCATGACGTCCTGGCTCCGCAGCATCGTCAGGACGATGGCGTACAGCCGGAACACCTGGTCCGCCCGGTCGCGCAGGTCGTCGGGAAGTGCGCTGAGCTGCCGGGCCACCTCCTGGATGCCCTCGGGCGACGGCTGGAGATCCACCTGGGCATACCCGTAGGGAAGCCCGTACCAGAATTCCGGCTTCGGCTGCTCCCTCTCGTCGAGCAACGCGTTCACAGGCGGACCCCGCTCATCAGTTCGCCGAAGTCCTTGATGAGCTCGGCCGTTCCGCCCTTCAGGCCGGTGGAGGCGGCCGCGCCCTTCGTGAACTCGGAGGCGTCGTGTCCGGGGCCGTTCTTCGGGAACACACCCAGGCTCTCCATGGACGACGCCATGTTCGCCGCCACATTGACGCCGTTGATGGCGTACTGGAGCGCTCCTGTCTGGGGTGACGTCGCCACGTCCAGAGCCTTGTAGCTGAAGGCGGGCACGATCTCCTTGCCGAACGCGCCCAGCCGCGAGCCCAGCGACAGGGCCTCGCCGCCCTCCCGGGCGACCGCCACCGCGAGGCCCGCCTCGCTGCCGGCCCTGGCGAGGGCACCGACGCCGGGCACCATGCCGAGCGTGTCTCCCGCCACGGAGGCCCAGGCGAACACGCCTTCCTTCAGGCCGTACTCGCCCATCAGCGAGTCCCTGAAGTCCTCACTGGAGAGGTTCTTGGCCATGGACACGGCGCTCGCCGCGACCGCGATGCCGAGAAAGACCGGCGCCAACGGCGTGGGCAGCAGCGCCAGCAGCCCCGCGATCGCCCCGATCGTCCCCGCGTGCTCCACCAGGAACTCGCCGACCGCCTTGAGGCCCTCGCCGATGGCGCTGAGGGCCTTGTCGAACCAGCCCGGTTCCTTGGGGGCCAGCTTGTCGTCGGCCTCGTCGAGGCTGCGGGCGACGGCCTCGGCGGCGTCGGTGTGGGTGCCCTCCAGCTCCTTCGCCTTGGTGATGACGTCGTTGTAGGCGGCGTTGGCGTTGTTGAGGTGGGTGGTGGCCTCGTCCAGTTCGCGTTCGGCGGTGCGCAGGCGGGCCGTCGCCGCGTCGGCCTCCGCCTGGCTGGGGTACTGCTTGCCGGCGAGCCCCAGGTCCGGGTTGCCCTTGGCCTGGTCGTAGCGGGTCTGCGCCTTGTCGGCGTCGGCCTTGTTGTCGCGGGCGGCGTCGTCGTACTTCTTGGCCAGGTCGCGGTGCGAGGTCAGGTCGCCCTGCCAGGTGCTGAGTGCCGCGGCCGCCTTGTCGAGGGACTGACCGGCGTTCCTCATGGCGGTCTTGAGGTCGCCGTCCAGCGTGTCCCGGAAGGCACTCGCCGCGTCGCCCTGCCAGCCGGAGCTCGCGCCGAGCAGGTACTCGATCTGGCGGTGGCAGTTGTTGAGGGTGTCCGCGGCGGACTTCACCTTGCGGTGGAGCGCGGTGACCTGCTCGGGGATGCCGGGGACCGGGTTCCAGCCGAGGCTCGGGTACGGGTTGTCGGCCACGGCTCACCTGCCCCCGGTGTTCGCGGCGTTCGTCTCTTCCATCTTCTTGAGGGCCTGCGAGAGGTTGTCCTCGAACCGGCGGTAGCTCAGCGCGGTCTTCTCCACGCCCTCGTCCACCGCCTTGATCATGTCCTTCAGCTGACCGGTCCCGTACTTCCACCGGTTCTGGAAGGTCTCGCACGCCTCGTCCAGCCGCGGAGTCCCGATCTGGTCGGCGCCGACCGCGGAGAGCGCGCTGCGCGCCTCCTCCAGATCCGTTATGGACTGCTTCAACACCCGGCCGAACGAGTCCAGTTGACTCAGATCGACCTTGAATTCATCCGCCATGCGGCGGCCCCCTGTCTTCGGCTACGAGCAACGCCCGCCCAGACTAAAGGATGGGCAAAGAGGCATTGCCATCGCTACCGAGCGAACCCGTGGCGCCGGGCACGGCACCGGTCGCGTTCACGCCGCCAGCGGCTCCGCGAAGACCTCGCGGGCGATGGCGACGACCTCCTCCAGGTCGCCGCCCCGGGCCCGGTCCTTGCGCCACAGGAGGCCGGTCTCCAGGCGGGGGTGGAAGTCGGAGAAGGGCAGGAGCGTGACATTGCCGAGGAGGTGGTTCCGGATGGGGCTTCTCTCGTCCAGCATGGAGATGGAGAAGGCGAGCCCGCCGGCCACTATCTCCGCGACCCCCTCGAAGGTCGCGCCGCCCAGCTCGACGCGCTTGCGAATGCCCAGTTCGTGCAGCTGCCGGTCGAGTCCGCGGAAGTAGGCGTTGGTCACCGCGGACGGGGAGCCCGCGTAGGCGAGTTCGGACAGTTCCGCCAGGGCGACCGACTCCCGGCCCGCGAACAGGTCCCCCGGTACGACCGCGCCCAGGCGCTCCGACATCACCGGCAGCTGCTCCAGCGCCGGGTCGCCCGCGACCGGGAGGCGGGCCAGGGTGAACGCCAGCCTGCCGTCGCACACCGCGTCGACCAGACGCTCGGTGCCACCCGGCCAGCGCTTGATCTCGAACCGGTCGCCGGCCCGTTCCGCCAGGGCGTCCATCCGCTCCCGCAGGTCCGGGTGGATGCCGGTGGGGACGCCGAGCAGCAGGGTGGCGCGCCGGGGGCGGACCGCCTCGTCCAGGCGCCAGCCGATGGAGTCGACCTGTTCCAGGACCCCGCGCGCGACCGGCAGCAGCGCGCTGCCGGCCCGGGTGAGCTTCACATGGTGGGTGTCGCGGTCGAACAGCCGGTGCCCGAGTTCCTGCTCCAGGTCCTTGATGCGCCGGCTCAGCGGGGAGGCCGCCATGTGCAGTCTGCGGGCCGCGGTCGAGAAGTTGAGTTCTTGGGCGACGGCGACGAAGTAGCGCAGGTGCAGGAGCTCCACGGGCCCACCCTAACCGCCGTGTTGAACGCCCCGGGCGAAGGGTGCCCGGGGTGCGGGCACCGGGAGGAGGCACCGCCCACGGCCACCGCCCACAGCCACCGCAGAACCCCCGTATGCCCGCCGACTCGGCGAAACGAACGCGTTAAGCGGGTGAAGCTTGGGCCCGCCTCCGTGACGTGGGGCATGGATGAGGCTGCCGGCCGTATCCGGACGAGTCGGTGCACACGACGCGCTGGAGGCGAGCGATGAACCACAGAGCCGAACGAGCCGAACACGAGGAACAGGTCGAACGGGCGGAGCAGGTCGGCCCCGCGGTCCACCGGGTCCCGGTCCTCATCGTCGGCGGTTCCCTGGTCGGCCTGTCGACCTCGGTGTTCCTGGGCCGGCTGGGGGTGCCGCACACCCTGGTGGAGCGCCACCGGGGCACCTCCATCCACCCCCGCGGCCGTGGCAACAACGTCCGCACGATGGAGCTGTTCCGCACGGCGGGCGTCGAGCCGATGATCCGTCAGGCCGCCGCCACGCTGGCCGACAACCACGGGATCCTCCAGACCCCGACCCTCGTCGGCGACGCGGGCGAGTGGCTGTTCAAGCAGATCGACGAGGGCGGCGGACTGGCCCGCTTCAGCCCGAGCTCCTGGTGCCTGTGCAGCCAGAACGACCTGGAGCCGGTACTGCTCGACCACGCGAAGCGGCTCGGCGGTGACCTGCGCTACGCCACCGAGCTGATGTCGTTCGACAGCGGCCCCGACGGGGTCACCGCGGTGGTCAAGAGCCGCGAGACCGGCGAGCACACCAAGTTCCTCGCGGACTACCTCGTGGCCGCCGACGGCCCCCGCAGCCCCGTCCGCGAGCAGCTCGGCATCGGCCAGAGCGGCCCCGGCGAGCTGTTCAGCAACGTCAGCATCACCTTCCGCTCCCGCGCGCTGGCCGACGTCGTGGGCGAGCGGCGCTTCATCGTCTGCTACCTCACCGACCCGGACGCCGACGGCGCGCTGCTGCCCGTGGACAACCGGGAGAACTGGGTCTTCCACGCCCCCTGGCACCCCGAACGCGGCGAGACGCTGGAGGAGTTCACCGACGAGCGGTGCATCGACCACATCCGCCGCGCGGTCGGTGTCCCCGACCTCGACGTGGAGATCACCGGCAGGGCCCCCTGGCACGCCGCCCAGCGGGTGGCCACCAGCTACCGCGCGGGCCGCGTCCTGCTGGCCGGGGACTCGGCCCACGAGATGTCCCCCACCGGGGCGTTCGGCTCCAACACCGGTATCCAGGACGCCCACAACCTGGCCTGGAAGCTCGCCGCGGTGCTGGGCGGCTGGGCGGGTGAGGGTCTGCTGGACTCGTACGACGCCGAGCGCCGCCCGGTCGCCGAGGCGACCAGCGCCCGCGCCGCCGTCCGGTCGGCCGAGCACAGCCACCCCGGCTACGCCCCGCCGCCCGGCGCCGGTGGCGGCGGTCCGCAGCGCGGCATCCTGAACGTGGCCCTCGGCTACCGCTACCCCGTGGGCGCGGTCGTCGGCACCGACCCCGCGACCCCCGTCGTACCGGACCGCCTCGACCTGTCCGGCGCCCCCGGCAGCAGGGCGCCCCACCTGGCCGTACGCCGCGGTGGTGAGCCGATCTCCACGCTGGACCTCTACGAGCGGTCGTTCGTGCTGCTCAGCGGCGCCGGCGACGAGGGCGGCTGGCACGCGGCCGCCGTACGTGTCGCCGCGGACACACCCGTCCCGCTGGACGCGTACCGGATCGGCGAGGGGCCGGGCGCCGAGCTGACACCCGAGGGCGGCGCCGACTGGGCGCAGGCGCACGGCACGACGTCCGGGGGCGCCGTCCTCGTCCGGCCCGACGGGTTCGTGGCCTGGCGGGCGGCGGGGCCGGTCCCGGACGCCGAGGCCGTGCTGCGGGACGTCCTCAGGGAGCTGCTGTCCCTGGGCTGACCTCCGCTCACGTCCCGATCAGACGCCACGTCAGGCACCGCGCCGGGCGTGGCGTCAGACGTTGTGTCAGGTCAGCGGCGAAGGTCGTCGGCCGTCGCGGGCACGGTCGGGTTCACCCGTGTGACCGCCTTGAGTGGTGAGGTGCGGGTCGCTGGATGACGGTGGATCACGTCGGGGGCGGGCCAATCCAGCTGACGAAGCACCAGCTGCCCGGCCGCCGACGGAAGGAACGTCAGATGCGCTCTGCTCGCATGATTCTGGCCACCGCGGCCGCCTCCACCGTCCTCGCCCTCGGTGCCCCGGGCGCCTGGGCGGCGTCCGGCGGCGACTGGGACCAGTCGGACTCCTCCTCCTACAGCAAGGAGCAGGACAAGGAGCAAGGCAAGGAGCACGGCAAGGGCAGCGACCACGACCGTCCGCACGGCGGCATGCACACCGGTGGCGGTGCGCTGACCGCGGTCAACGCCGACGACTGGGGCACCGCCAAGGACCCCAAGTACGACCCGGAGACCTACAAGGACAAGGACCAGCAGGGCGGCAAGGAGTCCGGCGGCTGGAGCGGCAAGCAGGAGGAGGACGGCGGCTGGAGCGGCAGCCACGAGAAGCCCAGCGGCGGCATGCACACCGGAGGCGGCGCGCTCGCCTCGCCGGGCATGACGGCGGGCGGACTGGCCGTCCTCGCGGTCGCCGGGGCCGGGCTGTACGCGGCGCGTCGCAAGAAGACCGCCGGAAGCCTGGCCTGACCGATGCCGGATGCGATAGCCGCTGAGGCCGCCACGCGTGCGCGCCGCGTGGCGGCCCCGCCGGCCCGCACCGGGCCCCGTCCCGCCCCCGCTGTCCGATCCGCCGCCCTGTCCCCTCCCTCTCCCGTCCGATGGGCCGCCGCGCCCCGGTGAGGTTGATTCCGTTGGCAGTTCGTTCCTCTTCCCCCGCAGACGGCTCCGGCAGCCGCCCCCTCGACAGTCTGAGCGGCGGTGAACCGGCCCGGAACGGGCGGGGATCCAACTCCGGGCTGGTGCTGGCCGCCGTGGCGATCCTGATCATGGCCGTCAGCCTGTTCGGCGGCAAGAACGACAGAGATCCGTCCGGCCCCGTGCAGGCGGCCCCCCGGTCCACGTCGGCCCCGGTGGCGGGCAACCCGGCGGACGGCGCCACGCCGACCGCGGGGGTGGGTCCGCACCTGCCGCGCTCGGAGCCCGTGCGCCTGCTCATCCCGAAGATCTCGGTCGACGCGCCCTTCACGAAGCTGGTGATCGGCCCCACCGGGCAGCTCCTGCCCCCTCCCGCCGCCGACACCAACCTCGTCGGCTGGTACGCCGACGGCGCCTCCCCCGGTGAGACGGGCACGTCGATCATCGCCGGTCACGTCGACACGGCCACCTCGGCGGCCGTCTTCGCCAACCTCGGGGAGCTGCGCAAGGGAGACGTCTTCCACGTCGAACGCGCCGACGGGAGCCGGGCGAACTTCGTGGTCGACAGCGCGGAGACCTTCGCCAAGGACGACTTCCCCAGCGGGCGGGTCTACGGCGACACCGACCAGGCCCAGGTCCGGCTCATCACCTGCGCGGGCAACTACGACCACGCGGTCAAGGACTACACCGACAACCTGGTGGTCTTCGCCCACCTGACCTGAGCCCGTTCCGGGGGGCCGCCAGGCCGGTCACCCGCTCGGTGCATACGAGTCGCGTACCTCACAGGCGAGGCACAGGATCAAGGCACGCCGACGTCACCCCCCGTGCGGCCGACGTCCGTCCGTCCCCCCACGAAGGAGTTGTGCTCCGCATGACCACCACGTCCGAACGTGTCACGAAACCGCTTGCACAACAGGCGTCGCAGTATGTCTCCCAGTCCGTCTTCGACGGTTCGAGGCTCCGGGTCGTCCTGCTGGTCGACGTCTACGACGGCGCCCAGCAGCAGTTCCTGGAGGCCTACGAGCAGCTGTGCAACCAGGTCGCCTCGGTTCCCGGACACGTCAGCGACCAGCTGTGCCAGTCCATCGAGAACCCCTCCCAGTGGCTGATCACCAGCGAGTGGGAGAGCGCCCCGCCCTTCCTGACCTGGGTGAACAGCGAAGAGCACGTGCACATGGTGGAGCCGCTGCACTCCTGCGTCCGCGACACCAGGTCGCTGCGCTTCCACATCGTCCGCGAGACCGGTGGCCCCGCCGCGGACACCGGGTCCGAGGAGCGCCGGCTCCAGGCCTCCCCCCGTATCGGCGACGGGCTGATCCGGCACGCGCTCACCTTCACCGTCAAGCCGGGCAGCGAGGAGGCCGTGGCGAAGATCCTCGCCGACTACGCCTCCCCCGACCCGCGTGTCGACGACACCACGCGGCTGTGCCGGACCTCCCTGTTCATGCACGGCAACCGGGTCGTGCGGGCCATCGAGGTGCGGGGCGACCTGCTCGCCGCGCTCCGGTACGTCGCCCGGCAGCCCGCGGTACGGGCCGTCGAGGAGGCCATCAACCCCTATCTGGAGCAGGACCGGGACCTCGACGACCCCGAGTCCGCCCGGGTCTTCTTCACCCGCGCCGCGCTGCCCGCCGTCCACCATGTGACGGCAGGTCAGGAGAGCCCGGACGCGGTGCGGCACGCGTTGTACTACCCGGCCCGGGAGGGTCAGGGCATGCGGCTGGCCGAGCTGCTCGCCCGGCGGGACGTGGCGGCCGCGGACGATCCGCGCGGGTCCGTGCTGCGCAGCACGATCTTCCAGCGCGACGACATCGTGGTGCGCCTCGTCGACGCGCGCGGCGAGCTCGCCACCGACGCCGGCCAGGACGCCGAGCTGACCGCGCTGCTGGACGGCGGGGCGGTGTCCTCGATGGACCTCGTCACCGACCGCCGTTCGCCCGACGCCTGACCACCCTCACCGGGGCCGTACCGGCCACGCCCACACGCAGGTGCGGCACACGCAGGTGCAGCACGTCGCTACAGCACATGTTCGGAGGAACGCCGTGATCGATCGTCATCCCGGAATCGTGGATCTCAGCGAGGTCGAGCCCAACACCCGCCGCGGTGGCGACCTGCGCGCCATGCTCACCCCCACCACGGTCGGCTCCACCAGCGGCTTCATGGGCGTGGCCATCGTGCAGCCCGGGGACCGCATCGCCGAGCACTACCACCCGTACTCGGAGGAGTTCATCTACGTCGTCTGCGGGCAGCTGGAGGTGGACCTCGACGGAGAGCCCCACCCGCTCCAGCCCGAGCAGGGGCTCCTGATCCCCGCCCACATGCGGCACCGGTTCCGCAACGTGGGCCGGGTCGAGGCCCGGATGGTCTTCCACCTCGGCCCGCTGGCCCCGAGCCCGCCGCTCGGACACGTCGACACCGAGGACGCGAACGGCGTGCCGATCCCGGTGGAGGCGCACGAGGTCGCCGCCACGGCCGAGCGATCACGGGTGAGCTCATGAGCAGGCGCGTGGCGGTCACCGGCATAGGTATCGTCGCCCCGGGCGGCATCGGGGTCCCGGCGTTCTGGGACCTGCTGACCAGCGGCCGTACGGCGACGCGTGGCATCACCTTCTTCGATCCCTCCGGGCTGCGCTCGCAGATCGCCGCCGAGTGCGACTTCGACCCGGCGGCCCACGGGCTGGACGCGGAGCAGATCGCCCGCGCCGACCGCTACATCCAGTTCGCCCTGGTCGCCGGCGAGGAGGCGATACGCGACTCCGGTCTCGACCTGGCCGCGGAGAACCCCTGGCGCATCGGGGTGTCCCTGGGCACCGCGGTCGGCGGGACCACCCGCCTTGAGCACGACTACGTGCTGGTCAGCCATGGCGGGCAGCGCTGGGACGTGGACCACCGGGAGGCCGGTCCGCATCTGCACCGGGCGTTCGCGCCCAGCACCCTCGCCTCCGCGGTCGCGGAGCGGTTCGAGGCGCGCGGGCCGGTGCAGACCGTGTCCACCGGCTGCACCTCGGGTCTGGACGCCGTCGGGTACGCATTCCACACCATCGAGGAGGGCCGGGCCGACGTGTGCATCGCCGGCGCCTCGGACTCGCCGATCTCCCCGATCACCATGGCCTGCTTCGACGCCATCAAGGCGACCTCCCCCAGCAACGACGACCCCGCGCACGCCTCGCGCCCCTTCGACGCCGACCGCAACGGGTTCGTCATGGGCGAGGGCGGCGCGGTGCTGGTCCTGGAGGAACTGGAACACGCGCGGGCCCGCGGTGCGCACGTGTACTGCGAGATCGGCGGCTACGCCACCTTCGGCAACGCCTACCACATGACCGGTCTGACCGCCGAGGGCCTGGAGATGGCCCGGGCCATCGAGGACGCCCTCGGCCAGGCCCGCCTCGACGGCACCGCGATCGACTACGTCAACGCGCACGGCTCGGGCACCCTCCAGAACGACCGGCACGAGACGGCCGCCGTCAAACGCGCTCTGGGCGCGCACGCCTACGAGACGTGCATGAGCTCCATCAAGTCCATGGTGGGTCATTCCCTCGGCGCGATCGGGGCGATCGAGGTCGTCGCCTGCGCGCTGGCCCTGGCCCACCAGGTGGTGCCGCCCACCGCGAACTACGAGACCCCCGACCCCGAGTGCGACCTGGACTACGTACCGCGTGTCGCCCGTGAGCGCCGGCTGCGCAACGTGCTCTCGGTGGGCAGCGGGTTCGGCGGCTTCCAGTCCGCGGTGGTCATGACCCTGCCGAGGGAGAAAACGCTATGAGCGCCTCGCATGCCCGGCGCGCGGCCGTCACCGGAATCGGCGTGGTCGCGCCCAACGGAACCAGCACCGACGCCTTCTGGAAGGCCACCAGGGAAGGCGTCAGCGTCATCGACCCCATCACCCGGGAGGGCTGCGAGGGGATGCCGCTGCGGGTGGCGGGCCAGGTCCGCGACTTCGACCCGCCGTCGGCGATCGAGGAGCGCTACCTCGTCCAGACCGACCGGTTCACCCACTTCGCGATGGCCGCGGCCGACCTCGCCCTGGAGGAGGCCGGGCTCGGCCGGGCCGACACCGACGCCGCGCCGTTCTCGGTGGGCGTGGTCACGGCGGCCGGTTCCGGCGGCGGTGAGTTCGGACAGCGCGAGCTCCAGCAGCTGTGGGGCAAGGGCAGCCGTTTCGTCGGGCCGTACCAGTCGATCGCCTGGTTCTACGCGGCGAGCACCGGCCAGATCTCCATCCGGGGCGGCTTCAAGGGCCCCTGCGGGGTGATCGCCGCCGACGAGGCGGGCGGACTGGACGCCCTGGCGCACGCGGCGCGGGGCGTGCGGCGCGGCACCGACGTCATCGTGGCCGGTGCGACCGAGGCCCCGCTGGCCCCCTACTCCATGGTCTGCCAGCTCGGGTACGAGGAGCTGAGCACGGTCGCCGAACCGGACCGCGCCTACCGGCCGTTCACCAGCGCGGCCTGCGGTTTCGTGCCCGCCGAGGGGGGCGCGATGGTCGTCGTGGAGGCCGAGGGGTCGGCCCGCGACCGGGGCGCTCCGGTGCGGGCCCTGGTGGCCGGGCACGCGGCCACCTTCACCGGCGCCTCCCGCTGGGAGGAGTCCCGGGAGGGGCTGGCCCAGGCGATCCGGGGCGCCCTGGAGGACGCCGGCTGCGCGCCCGAGGAGATCGACGTGGTCTTCGCGGACGCCCTCGGGGTGCCGGAGGCGGACCGCGCCGAGGTGCTGGCGCTCGCCGACGCGCTGGGCCCCCACGCCAAGCGGGTGCCGGTCACGGCGCCGAAGACCGGTGTCGGCCGGGGCCTGGCCGCGGCCGCCGTGCTGGACGTCGCGGCGGCGGTGCTGGCGATGGAACAGGGCGTGCTGCCTCCCACCCCGAACGTCTTCGACGTCTGCCACGACCTCGACCTCGTCACCGGCCGCGCGCGGGCCACCGAGACGCGCACGGCGCTGGTCCTCAGCCGGGGACTCATGGGGTCGAACTCGGCGCTGGTGCTCCGGCGCGGTGCCGCCGACGCCTCGTAGCGAGGCCTCGCGAACACAGATCACAGAGCAAGGAGACAACCGTATGAGTGAGCGCATCACCGTGGAAGAGCTGGCCGGGCTGATGAAGAAGGCCGCCGGGATCACCGTCGCCCCGGAGGATCTCCAGCAGCTCAGCGACTCCGGCTTCGACAGCTTCGGCCTCGACTCGCTGGGCCTGCTCGGCATCGTGGGCGAGCTGGAGAACCGTTACGGCACGCCGATGCCGCCCGACGCCGAGAAGTGCAAGACCCCTCGGCAGTTCCTCGACCTCGTCAACAGCGCGCTTCTCGCGGGAGCCTGACATGACCGGACACACGCAGAACGAGGTCACCATCGGGGCCCCGCTGGACCTGGTCTGGGACATGACCAACGACGTGGCGAACTGGCCGAACCTGTTCAGCGAGTACGCCTCCGCCGAGATCCTCTCCCAGGAGGGCAACCGGACCACCTTCCGGCTCACCATGCACCCCGACGACAACGGCAAGGTGTGGAGCTGGGTCTCGGAGCGGGAGGCGGACCGCGACACGCTCACCGTGCGCGCCCGCCGGGTCGAGACCGGGCCCTTCGCCTACATGAACATCGTGTGGCAGTACGAGGAGCGGCCCGAGGGCACCCGGATGGTCTGGACGCAGGACTTCGCGATGCGCCCGGACGCCCCGGTGGACGACGACTGGATGACGGACAACATCAACCGGAACTCCAAGGTGCAGATGGCTCTGATCCGGGACCGCATCGAGAAGGAGGCCGGAGAGCGCCGGCCCGTCTCGGTGCTGTCCGACTGACCGGGACGGAGACCCGACGATGCACCAGTCCCTGATCGTCGCCCGCATGGCCCCGGAGTCGGCCCTCGACATCGCCAAGGTGTTCGAGGAGTCGGACCGGGGAGAACTCCCCCACCTCGTGGGGGTCGCACGGCGCAGCCTCTTCCAGTTCGACGACGTGTACCTGCACCTCATCGAGTCCGAGCAGGACCCCGGACCCGCCATCGCGAAGGCGGCCGGGCACCCCGAGTTCCGGGACATCAGCGAACGGCTGTCGGCGTACGTCACCGCGTACGACCCGGCGACCTGGCGTTCGCCGAAGGACGCGATGGCGCGCTGCTTCTACACCTGGGAGCGGGACGCCCGCTCCTGAACCACCGCCGCTCGCCGGGCACACGCTGTCGTGTGCCCGGCGAGCGGCGTTCCGGAACCGGTGCCCAGGGTCAGCGCGGGACCGTGCAGTCGAAGGCGTGCAGATAGGGGTTGACCGGGCGGATGTCGTCGATGACCAGGCCCGCCTCGGTCAGCCTGCCGGTAAGGGACTCGGTGGTGTGCTTGGCCCCGCCGACGTTGAGGAGCAGCATCAGGTCCATGGCGGTGCTGAACCGCAGCGAGGGCGAGTCGTCGACGAGGTTCTCGATGACCACGACCCGCGCTCCCGGTCCGCCCGCCTCGACGACGTTGCGCAGGAGGCGGGTGGTGCTCTCGTCGTCCCACTCCAGGATGTTCTTGATGATGTAGACGTCGGCCTTGACCGGCACGGCCTCACGGCAGTCACCGGGCACCAGCCGCATCCGGTCCGCGAGGGCGCCCCCGTCGCGCAGCCGCGGATCGGCGTTGGCCACCACGCGCGGCAGGTCCAGCAGCGTGCCGTGGAGGCCGGGGTGCTTCTCCAGCAGGCTCGCCACCACATGCCCCTGGCCGCCCCCGATGTCGGCGACCGAGCTGCTCCCCGACAGGTCGAGCAGCTGCGCCACGTCCCGCGCGGACTGCACGCTGGAGGTGGTCATGGCCCGGTTGAAGACGTCGGCGGACTCCGGGGCGTCCTCGTTGAGGTAGGTGAAGAACTCCTTGCCGAACAGGTCCTTCACCACGCTGCGGCCCGAGCGCACGGCCTCGTCGAGCATCGGCCACGCCTGCCAGGTCCACGGCTCGGTGCACCACAGCGCGATGGCGCGCAGGCTGTGCGGGTCGTCCTCGCGCAGCAGCCGGGACATGTCGGTGTGCGCGAACCTGCCGTCCGGCTGCTCGGCGAAGATGCCGTAGCAGCACAGGGCGCGCAGCAGCCGTCGTAGCGTCTTCGGTTCGGTCTTCACCTCGGCCGCGAGGTCCTCGACGGCCAGGGGGGTGTCGCCGAGGGCGTCGGCGACGCCCAGGCGGGCGGCCGCGCGCAGGGCGGCGGCGCAAGCCGCCCCGAACACGAGCTCCCGGAGCCGCATGGACGGCGGTGTGGCGGTCTGTACGGCCGTCATGGGCCGTCCTCCCTTTGCGAGTTCTTCGTTTTCCTGGATGGTCACGGCGGGTCAGCAGAGTCCGGCGGGCCGGGACGCCGTGCAGGCGTTGCCGGTGAAGGTGTTGTCGTGTCCGGTGTCCGTGTCGACGAGGTCGGCCGGGGCGTTGCCCTCCAGCGTGTTGTCGGTGATCCGGTTCCGCTCGCCGGGGATGCCCACGAAGCTCTTGAACAGGACGATGCCGCCCGAGAGCGAGGAGGTGCCGGCGTTGCCGGTGACGTGATTGCCCGTCACCAGGGTGTCCTCGGTGCCGGTGAGCACGATGCCGGAGCCCTGGAGTGCCTCCAGCCGTGCGGTCGCCGGACAGGACTTGTTGTTCTCCGCGACGGTGTTGTCCCGCACCGTGAGGGCGCCGGCCCGCGGCTTGTTCTCGTCGCCCACGACGAAGACGCCCGCGCAGTTGCCGGTGAGGTGGTTCTCGGCGACGGTGAGGTTCCGCAGGCGCCGGACGGTGATGCCGATCCGGTTGCCCTCCAGGCGGTTGTGTGCGACGACGGTCCCCTGGGTGTCGGCGGCGCCCGCCTCCTCCTTGATGGTGTTGGCGAGGAACAGGCCGGCGTCACCGTTGTCCCGGGCGGTGTTCTTGACGAACAGCCCGCGCACCGAACGCTCCTGGGCGATCCCCCACACGCCGTTCTTCACCGCGGTGACGTTCCGGACGGTCAGGCCGTCGGTCGCCATGGCGAACACGCCGGTCCCGGTGAAGTTCCGCACGGTGAGGGAGGCGACGGTGACGTCCGCGACGTCGCGGTCCTTGGTCCCCAGCACGCAGATGCCGTTGCCGTGCTCGGCACAGCTGTCGGCCACCTTGGTGGTGCCGGGCTCGATGACGGTCTCGCGGCCCGTGCCGCGCAGGGTGAGGCCGGGGGTGCTCACCGTGACGCTCTCGCGGTAGGTGCCGGGGGTCACGAGGACGGTGTCACCGGGCTGGGCGGCGTCCACCGCCCGCTGGATCGACTGTCCAGGGAAGACCAGATGCGTCGTCTGATGGGCGGCGGCGGTCGGGGCGCCGGTCAGGACCGCCCCGATGACCGCCGCGGCGCAGGCCAGGTAGGAGATATGAAATCTCATCATATCCGTACGTTATGGGGCGAACGCTCTCGAACGGCCCGGATAGCCCACCTGGGGGCGTGTCACGGGGTGAGGACGACCTTGCCGACGACGGTGCCGGACTCGGCCAGCCGCAGGGCGTCGGCGGCCTGCGTGAGGGGCAGTCGGGCGGCGATCTGGGCGGTGATCTCGCCACGCTGGTGGGCGGCGAAGACCTGGGTGAGGTCGGCGCGCAGCCGGGCGCGGAACCGGTTCCTGGCCAGGGCCTTGCCGGCCCACACGTTGTAGAAGTACGCGCGGCGGCGGTTGGGCAGCGCGTTCCACAGCCACACCCGGCCGAGGAGCTTCAGCACGGGCCACTGCTTCGAGCCTCCGGCATCCCGGGTGGCGGCGCTGCCGTAGCCGACGAGGGTGCCGCCGGGGGCCAGCAGCCGCCAGGAGTCGACGATGCCGCGGCCGCCGACATGGTCGAAGACAGCGTGCACACCGCCCTGCGGGGCGAGGGCGCGGATGCGGGCCGGCAGGTCGGCGGTGCGGTAGTCGACCGGGACGACTCCGCGCGCCCGCAGTGCGTCGTGGTGGCGCTCGGAGGCCGTGCCGATCACCTGGGCGCCCGCGGCCCGGGCCAGCTGGACCAGGACCGAGCCGACGCCGCCGTTGGCGCCGTGCACGACGACGGTCTGCCCGGCCCGGACCCGGGTCCTGCGGTGCAGCATCTGCCAGGCGGTGATGCCGTTGACCACGAGGGTCTCCGCCTCGGCCGCGCCGATCCCGTCGGGCACCGGCACCACGTCGGCCGCCTCGACCACGACATGGCTGGCCCAGCCACCGACCTTGACCAGCGCGGCCACCCGGGCGCCGGCCAGCTCCGGCGCGACGCCCTCGCCGGTCGAAAGGACGGTGCCGACGAGGTCGTAGCCGGGCACGAAGGGGAACGGCGGCTGGTCGTAGTAGCGACCCCGCCGCATCTGCTGCTCCGCGAAGGAGACGCCGGTCGCCTCCATGCGGATCACGACCTGGCCGGGACCCGCGGTGGGCACGGCCCCGCGCCGGACCCTGAGGCCCTCCGGCTCAACCTTGCCCGGCAGCACGATCTCGACGAGTTCCTCGGTGTTCATGGCCATGGCGACACCCTCCGAAAGGCTTGGCGGTTAGCTGTCTTCGCGTTGGTTAGAAGCTATAACCGCACAATCGGAGGTGTCAATAACTTCAGTGATAACCTCTAACTATGGTGAACTCGGAAGCGAAGACTCCCCGCGAGCGCTACCGCGCCCAGGTGCGGACGGAGATCAAGGAACACGCGTGGGAGCAGATCGCCACGGCGGGCGCGTCGGCGCTCTCGCTCAACGCGATCGCCAAGCAGATGGGCATGAGCGGCCCCGCGCTGTACCGGTACTTCGCCGGACGGGACGAGCTGATCACCGAGCTGGTCCGGGACGCGTACCGCAGCCTCGCCGACACCTTCGCGGCCGCCGTGCGGACCGGCGCCGACGTCACCACGCTGGCCCACGCCCTGCGGACCTGGGCCCTGGACGACCCGCACCGCTACTTCCTCGTCTACGGCACCCCTGTCCCCGGCTATCACGCTCCCGACGACATCACCGCGATCGCGCGGGAGATCATGGCGCCGCTCCTGGACGCCTGCGCCCGGCTGCCCGAGAACCGCCCGGCGACCCCGTTCGACGAGCACCTCGAAGAACACCGGGACTGGGCGGAGGGCCACGCCGCCCCGGCCGCCGTCCTGCACCGGGCCCTGACCTTCTGGACCCGGCTGCACGGCGTGCTGTCCCTGGAACTGGCGGGCCACTTCACGGGCCTGGGCTTCGACCCGGCCCGCTTCTTCACCGCCGAGCTCCACGAACTGACCGGCTCCCCCGAATGAGGGGGGCGGGTCACCAGGAGACGGCGTCGTCCATGTCCTGCTGCCAGTACGTGACCTTGAGCGAGTCGTCCACGTAGACGCCCTTCGCCGGCAGGGCCGGGGTCGCGCTCCTGCCGACGCTGCCGCTGAGGGAGCGGCCCTGGAAGTAGACGGTCAGGGACTTCGCGGTGCGGCCGTGCGCGGCGCTGCCGTCGGTGGCGGACAGGTTCACGGAGGCGTAGCCGGACTGGCCCGGCTCCAGCGTGACCACCGCCTGCGGCTGGGAGTCCTCGATGACCGGCGGCACGGACTGGGCCCCGTCGAACCGGACGGCCGGGTAGCCGTAGAGGAAGCAGGTCCTGCTGCCCGTGTTGGTCACGGTCAGCAGCAGGTGGTTCACGGGACGGGTCAGCGGGGCCGCGACCGTCTTGGTGTTCGACCCCTCGCAGGTGCCCGGGGCCGCCGCCGAGGAACCGGTCGAGGAGCCCGTCGAGGAGGTGCGGGCGGCGGTGGACGTCTTCGACGCGGCCTGCTCAGCGCCGGACGCGGTGGCGGGTGCCGCCGCGGTGGAGTCCGTGAGGGACGCGCTCTCGGGGGCCTTGGCGCCGGCGTCCGTGCTCGCGGAGGCGGAGGGGCTCTTGGTTGCGGCGCCCTCGTCCTGGGTGCCCGTGCCGTCACCGCACGCGGTCAGGGCGAGCGCCGCGAGGACGGTGCCGGCCGCGGCGGCGACGAGACGGGTGCGGGAGGTGCGGAGGTTCGACATGTCTGCTGTGCCCCTTGGGAGTTCGGGTGGCGGTGGTGATTGGATGACCGGAGCTTGGAAGGTGATCCGTCCCGACCGCCACACCCAGCGGGCAGTTGGGGACGCTGGAACGCCGAAACGGGCTTTGACCAGCAAGAATGCGGTGCCCTTGGAATGCGTTCCCGGGACGCCAGGGGTGAGGGGTACAGGTGTCAGGGGCAACGGGGGCCGGAGAGCCGGAGGCGTTCGCGGAGCTGTTGCGGGAGCTGAAGGACCGCTCGGGACTCAGCTACGGCGTGCTCGCCAAGCGCCTGCACATGAGCACGTCGACACTGCACCGCTACTGCAACGGCACCGCCGTGCCGGTCGAGTACGCACCCGTGGAGCGGCTCGCCCGGGTCTGCAAGGCGACCCCGCAGGAGCTGGTGGAACTGCACCGCCGCTGGATCCTGGCGGACGCGGCCCGCGGCCGCAGGGCGGAACGCGCGGGCGAGGCTTCTGTCGAGAGCGCGGGTGCCACGCAGCACGCGGATGCCACGCCGCACGCGGGCGACGGCGACACGGGTGAACCCGTCGTCATCGACCCGGTGGGTGACGACACCCCGCCCCGCCGTTTCTCCTGGCCCCACCGTCGCCGTGCCGCGCTGATCGCCTCCGTCGCGGTGGTCGCCGCGCTCGGAGGCGTCGCGTACGCCCTGCGCCCCATGGGCCTCCGGGCCGGGGACGCCACGGCACCGACGATCATCGACACCCGGGCCGCCGACTCCGGCCGGGAGCCCTCCCCCACCCCGTCCGCGGACCGCGACGGATCCGGACCGTCCCCGTCGGTGTCCGGCTCCCCCACCGGCACGGCCACTGCCGGAAGCTCCGGGTCCGGGACTTCCCGGGACGCCGGCGAACCCGCCGCCCGGCCGTCCGCCACCGGCGCCCCGCTCGCCGTCGCCACCCGCCCCTACGTCTACGAGGAGCCGTGCAGCCAGCACTTCCTCGTCGACAGCGAGCCCGCCCAGGTCGGGCCGCCCGCGAGTGAGCAGGACGCCCCCCGCTGGGCCGCCGCGTACGGGGCGGTCTCCTCCGGGGAGCAGCGCGTCGCGCTCACCGTCCAGGGCACCGGGACGGAGACCGTCGTCCTGAACGCGCTGCACGTCCGCGTCCTCAGCAAGAACGCGCCGCTCGCCTGGAACGACTACGCGATGGGCGTGGGCTGCGGAGGCGGGGTCGGGACCAAGTCGTTCGACATCGCCCTCGACAGCGGCAGCCCCACGGTCACCGTGAAGAACGGCCAGCGCGCCTTCCCGTACAAGGTCAGCGAGTCCGACCCGGAGGTCTTCTACGTCACCGCGCACACCACGGCGCACGACGTCCGCTGGGACCTCACCCTGGACTGGTCCAGCGGCGACCGCAGCGGGACCGTGCGCATCGACAACGCGGGCCGCCCGTTCCGCACCAGCGCCGACGTGGGGCGCCCCGGCTACGACTATCCGCTGGGCGGCAGCGAGTGGATCGAGCGGGTGGGGGGCTGATCCGGGCGCGGGCGCGGATCAGGCCGGTTCGCAGAAGTGCGGCTCACGCCGGTTCGGGGTGCGGCTGCGGCTCCCGCACCGGCACCGGAGCCGTGTCCCAGCGGGCGACGGTCCGGACGTAGCCGTAGATCACGGAGAGCATGGCCAGCAGGAGCAGCGGGCCGGCCAGCAAGGGGTTCTCGCCCATCTGGACCGGCAGCAGGGCGTACGACAGCAGGAGCGCCGCGAAGACCCCGGTGCCGTAGGCCGTCAGCCGGAGCCCGGCCGGGTCCCAGCCGCGGTCGTAGGTGCGCACGGCCGTCTCGATGGTGAGGGTGAACACCACACCGGCGATGAGGTCGACGCCGTAGTGGTAGCCGAATCCCAGCGTGGCGCAGAGCGTGGCGATCAGCCAGAACGTGCCGGCGACGCGCAGCAGGCGCGGGCCCTTGCGGGAGTGGATGAAGATCGCGGTGGCCCAGGCGGTGTGCAGGCTGGGCATGCAGTTGCGGGGGGTGACGGTGTCGAAGGGTATGGAGTGCGGGGCCGATATCGGCGGCGGGGTCTCCGGCCACAGGTTCGCCACCGCCCAGTGCCCGTCGCTCGGTATCTGCGGGGACCACAGGGCGATCGACGCCCAGTGGTCGGTGCCGGTGCCGTAGGCGAAGACCGGGCCGACCACCGGGAAGATCATGTAGATCGCCGGGCCGAGGAGGCCGATCAGCAGGAAGGTGCGCACCAGGTGGTGGCGGGGGAAGCGGCGCTCGACGGCCACGTTGCGCAGCTGGTAGAGCGCCACGACCACGGCGGCGACCGCGAGCTGGCCGTAGATGGTGTCGAGGAAGTTGAAGCCGATCGCCCCGGTCGCCGTGACGAGCCGGCCCATCAGCCAGGAGGGGTTGCCGAGCGCGTGGTCGGCGGCCGCCAGATAGGGGTCGAGCACCTGCGGGCGGCTCTTCGCGGTGATGACGAGCCAGGTGTCGCCCAGCTTGCGGCCGGCCACCAGCACCAGGCCGAGGCCGACGCCCTTCAGCAGCAGGACGCGTTCCGGGCCGGTGCGGCGGGTGAGAGCGAGGACCCCGCAGCCCAGGACCACCCACAGGGCCCCGTTGCCGAAGGGGTGGCCGTGGGTCACCTCGATGCCGAGGACCCACCGGACCAGGAGGAAGCCCAGGTCGATGGCGATCGCGGTGCCGAGCGCGATGAACCTCTGCCGCCAGGTCATCACCACCATCGTCAGCGCCAGTCCGGCGTACAGCAGCGGCCCCGACTTCGGCGGGAGGACCGTCTCGCGCACCAGCGTGGTCAGCGGCCCCTCGAGGCCGTAGCCGCGCGCGGCGAACTCCAGCGCGACGAAGAGGCCGAGGCCCACGGCCCCCACCGCGGCCCAGAGGCCCGTCCGTGCGTCGATCCGCTGGAGTATCTGTCTCACTGTCGGCCACTTCGCTAGATGTCGTACACAACCGCCCGCCCTCAAGGGGAAGAGGGACGGATCACGGTCTCGGTTCCGGCGGCACGAACCCGCGCACGGTGAGCTGCCCCCTCCCTGAGACGCCCGGCGCCCACCGGGTGGAAGGTGACCGGCGGCGGGTCCCCTCACCGGACGGGGTGCGTGGAAGCCGCCGAAAGTGCAGCGTATGACACGGCGGGGACAATCGGACAGGGTGATCCCGGCCGGGCCGGCGACCGCCGTCCACCCGGCGCACACCGGGTCGTTACGAGATGACCCGCAGCCGTCCGTCGTACGACGGACGGCGGAGCGAGTCGACAGCCTGGGCCGTGGCCTCGTCCGCGGGAAGGAAGACGACCAGCTGCTGGGCGTCCGCGGTGAGTTCGAGGGTCTCGCGCAGCAGCCGGAGCGCGGGTCCTGAGGGGTGGTTGAGCCGGAGTTCGCCCCGGCGCGGGACGACATGGCGGTTCAGGCGGCGGGTGAGCTCGGGCCCTGCGACGGGGGCGAGGTCCGCGGTGAACCACTCGTGGCTGTCGACCGACGGGCCCAGCCACAGGTCGAAGGCCTGCTCGTCCGCGACGTCGTCCCAGTCCGCGAAGAAGGACCGGGCGCGGGGGTCGGTGAAGACGTACCGGGTGAGGTTCGGGGTGTCGGAATCGAGCAGTCCGGTGCCGCGGGTCATCGCCTCGAACGCGCCGGTGCGGGCGAGCACGTCGCCGATCCGGTTGGTGACCATGACGATGCCGGGCTCCATGAGCTCCAGCGTCCGCAGGACGGCCGGCCGGACCTGGCGGGGCGGCGGGGCGGGCCGGGCGCCGAGGCACTCACCGCCGGTGATCTTCGTGAGGTAGCGCAGGTGGGCGCGTTCGGCGGGGGTGAGGCAGAGGGCGTCGGCGAGGGCGTTGACCACGGCGACCGAGGGGTTGCGGTCCCGGCCCTGCTCGATCCGGGTGAGGTACTCGACGCTGATGCCGGCCCGCGTGGCGAGGTCCGAGCGCCGCAGTCCCGGCGACCGGCGGCGGCCCCGGTCGGGCAGCCCCAGATCCTCCGGCTGCGTGCTGTCCCTCCTGGCCCGGACGAAGTCCCCCAACGGTGTCCCCATGGCCTGAGCATAGGGCGCGGGGCGCCACTCGCGAGGGCCTCAGGGTGGCCCTGCGGGGGCCAGCCTGAGCCCGGTCTGGCTGCGGGCGCGGGGCGGCTCGATCGTGGTCGGCATGGAAAACGACAAGCACGTGACGGGTGGAGAAGTGGCGGGCGACAGGCACAGGCTGGTGGTCCTCGTCGGCAGCGTCCGGGAAGGCCGGTTCGGTCCGGTGGTGGCCTCGTGGATCGCCGAGCAGGCGGGGGTGCACGGTGGTTTCGAGGTGGAGGTCGTCGACCTGGCCGGCTTCGACATCCCGCTGGCGCTGCCGGCCGCGTCGCCGAAGTACGCCGGCGACGACTACCCGCGGCCCGCGGGAATGGCGGCGCTGACGTCCGCCCTGGAGCGCGCCGACGCGTTCGTGGTGGTCACGCCGGAGTACAACCACAGCTACCCCGCCTCCCTGAAGGCGGCGATCGACTGGCACTTCACCCAGTGGACGGCCAAGCCCGTGGCCTTCGTCAGCTATGGCGGCGCGGCCGGCGGCCGGCACGCCGTGCTGCATCTGGAGAACGTCCTGACCGAACTGCACGCGGTGACCGTCCGCGACGGTCTCGCCTTCCCCAACTACTTCACCACCTGGCAGAACGACCGCCCGACGGACCCGGAGACCCCCGGCTACGCCAAGACCCTGCTGGACCAGCTGTCCTGGTGGGCGGGAGCCCTGCGCACGGCCCGCGAGGCATCGCCCTATCCGGCCTGAGTGGTGTCTCGGGGGCTCCGGTCGGGTGAGGTCTTCGTCTCCTCCTGGCCCGCCGGGTGGCTTCGCACGGCCGGTGGAAAACTGCTGGGGCGGCGTCACATTTCCGGACGGGGCGACGTTAGGGTTGTGACCATCCGGGCACTCCTGGGACGGGAACGGAACCCGCCGGTGTCCGGTCCTTTCGAGCACGGTCGGGTCGACGGGCCCCACCGCGCCCCCCGACACGAAGGTGCCATGTCCGCCGACCGTCTGGACGACGACGACTACCCGGCCTACACCATGGGCCGGGCCGCCGCGATCCTCGGCATCACCCCCGCCTTCCTGCGGGCCATCGGCGAGGCGGAACTGATCACCCCGCTGCGTTCGGAGGGCGGCCACCGCCGGTACTCCCGCGGTCAGCTCCGCATCGCCGCAAGGGCCCGCGAGCTCGTCGACCAGGGCACCCCGATCGAGGCGGCCTGCCGCATCATCGATCTGGAGAACCGGCTCGACGACGCGCTCCGCCAGAACGAGGAGATGCGCCGCCGGCTCGACGAATAACTGTCGCAGCCGCAGCAGAATCACGGACGGGGCGCGGCGAGATTTTCGGAGGGGACCGGCCGAGAATTGCGGACGACTTGGCTCCGCGCATCTACGGTGTGTTACCGTGATAAAAGTTGCAGTTTTGGTTTCCGGAGATTCTTCACGAAGCTCTCCGGGTCTTTCCGGGTCTTACCGGAGGGGTGATCATCGCGGCGACTCGGAATCCGTAAAGTGCGGATCCCGGCACTGCCCCTTAGGGAGATTCAATATGGCATCTGGCACCGTGAAGTGGTTCAACGCGGAAAAGGGCTTCGGCTTCATCGAGCAGGACGGCGGCGGCGCCGACGTGTTCGCGCACTACTCGAACATCGCCACCTCCGGCTTCCGCGAGCTTCAGGAAGGCCAGAAGGTTACCTTCGACGTCACGCAGGGCCAGAAGGGCCCGCAGGCCGAGAACATCGTTCCCGCCTGACGCTGACGCAGTTTTACGGCTGGGGCCCGCACTCTTGGGTGCGGGCCCCAGCCCATTGCCCGCAACTGTTTGCATTGCTTTCTCCCCGGCTCTTTCTTGCGAATTCTCGTGCGGTTTCGCCGCGCCCCGGAGGAATTCCTCGACACGTGCCGCACGCATCGAGGAAGGTTCCCCAGCCATGAACCGCACCCGTCGCACCGGGAACACCGGTAGCGCAGGTAACGCAGGTAAGACCGGGACGAACACGTCCCGCGGCCGCTCCCGTGGCACCGGCCACCAGCGCCCCCGTACGGCATCCGCCCCCCGCGGCGAGTTCACCCTGCCCACCACGCTCACCGAGGCCCTGCCCGCGGTGGAGGCATTCGCCGACCTCGACCTGCCCGCCCGGCTCCAGGCCGCGCTGCGCGCCGAGGGCGTGACCGAGCCCTTCCCGATCCAGGCGGCGACCCTGCCGAACTCCCTGGCCGGGCGGGACGTCCTGGGCCGCGGACGCACCGGCTCCGGCAAGACCCTCGCCTTCGGGCTGCCCCTGCTGGCCCGCCTGGACGGACAGCGCGCCGAGCCCCGCCGCCCCCTCGCCCTGGTCCTCGTCCCGACCCGCGAGCTGGCCCAGCAGGTCACCGACGCCCTCACCCCCTACGCCAAGGCGCTGCGCCTGCGCGCGGCCACCGTGGTCGGCGGCATGTCGATCGGCCGCCAGGCCTCCGCCCTGCGGGCCGGTGCCGAGCTCCTCGTGGCGACGCCGGGACGGCTCAAGGACCTCATCGAACGCGGCGACTGCGAGCTCGGCCAGGTGCGCATGACCGTCCTCGACGAGGCCGACCAGATGACCGACATGGGCTTCATGCCGCAGGTCACCTACCTTCTGGACCAGGTGCGCCCGGACGGTCAGACGCTGCTGTTCTCGGCCACGCTCGACCGCAACATCGACCTCCTGGTCCGCCGCTACCTGCACGACCCGGTGGTGCACTCGGTCGACCCGTCCGCGGGCGCCGTCACCACCATGGAGCACCACCTGCTGCACGTCCGCGACGACGACAAGCACGCCACCGCCACCGAGATCGCCGCCCGCGACGGCCGCGTGATCATGTTCCTGGACACCAAGCACGCGGCGGAGCGGCTGGCCAAGCACCTGCTGTCGGTGGGCGTACGGGCCTCGGCGCTGCACGGCGGCAAGTCCCAGCCGCAGCGCACCCGCACCCTCGGGCAGTTCAAGGACGGCCAGGTCAGCGTCCTGGTGGCCACCAATGTCGCGGCCCGCGGGATCCACGTCGACGACGTCGACCTCGTCGTCAACTTCGACCCGCCCGCCGACCACAAGGACTACCTGCACCGCGGCGGCCGTACGGCACGTGCCGGCGAGTCCGGCACCGTCGTCACCCTGGTCCTGCCGCACCAGCGGCGCGCGGTGGACCGTCTGATGTCGGACGCCGGCGTCAGCGCCCGCATCACCCGGGTCCGCCCGGGCGAGGCCGAGCTGAACCGCATCACCGGTGCCCGCACCCCCTCCGGCGTGCCCGTCGCCCTCCCCGCGCCGGCCGCCGCCGAGCCCGCGCAGCGCACCGGGGCCGCGGCACGCGGCCGCGGCAGCCGCTCCTCGCGTGGCCGCCGCCGTCCCGCGCGCACCCCCCGCTAGCCGTCACCAGCCACTCCCAGAAGGAGACGAACAGGGCCGCACCCTGGGCGTTCTCACCGTCCCCGTCCGACCGCTCCCCGTGGAGGTGCCATGCGCATCGTCATCGCCCGTTTCCCCTTCGACCTGACCATGAGCGAGGTCGAGAGGTCGATGCAGGGCGTCGAGCCCGAACCCGCCACCGGACCGTGTGTGACCGTGGGCGCCCAGGTGTACCCGGTCAAGCAGGTCGGCCAGGTGATCACCCGGCAGGACCGCCGGGACTTCACCGCCAACGAGGTGAGCCGGGCCCTGACCCGCCTCGGCTTCACCTGCCACGAGGTCCGGCCGCCGCGCCAGGAGGCCTTCAACGACCCGTCCGCGTCCCTCCCCTGGGCCGACACCCCGCTGGGCTGACCTCCCCGGCCCTCACTTCAACGGGTGCGTGGCCGCGCCTCCGACCCCCGTACGGCGCGCGGCCACGCACCCTGCTCAGTGGGGCCCGGACCTCCTCAGCGCCCGGACTGCCAGTAGGGGTCGAGGACGGTGAGCTCCGCGTCCTGGTCCCCGGTCAGCCAGTTCCGCACGTGCGGGGCGCGGGCCGTGTCCAGCGCCCAGCGCACGACCGTGTCGTACCGGCGATGGGCCGGTGTCCGTTCGTCCCGCAGCCACGCGAGGCAGGCGCTCACGAGACAGCGGTGGTCGGTGCGGCTCGCGTTGTCCGAGGCCAGGTCGGTGCCGTAGCCCGGCCCGCGGTCCCGCGCCAGTGCCACCCAGGGTTCGAGGACCCGCAGCGCGATGTCCGGGTCGCCGCTGCGCAGGGCGCCCAGGACCAGGGCGTAGCGGTAGGAGCCCTCCGTGAACAGGGGGTCCTCGCGCATCGTCGCCCGCAGTCCCGCGTCGGTGTCGCGCAGGGTCGCCAGGGCGTCGTGCCGGTGGCCGTTCATCAGGTGGTCCTCGAAGGTCCAGGTCAGCAGATGGAAGCGGACCAGCAGAGCGAGGTAGCGGTCGCCGTCCCGCTCCGCCCCGGCCAGCAGGGCGTCGAGCTCGGCCCGGCGCTCCCCGTGCTGCCAGGGCCAGGCGTGGCGCGGGTAGGTGCCGCTGCCGCAGGCCTCACAGCGGCGCGGGATCCCGGGCCGCGGACTCGCGAAGTACCCGCCCTCGCCGCAGTCCGGGTTGTCGCACTCCCAGCCCTCCGCCAGGGCGTCCGGCGGCGCCTGGTAGCCGTGTCGGCCGGCCGGCAGCCGCCGCGGCCCGAGCAGTCTGTGCAGGATCTCCATCCCGTCCTCCTCGGCTCAGCCGACCTTGGCGTGGTGCTCGTCCCGCGAGTTCGGGCAGACATAGCCGGTGTTGCCGCACCGTCTGCACGTGGTCATGGGGCCGACCCGCCCCTGGCAGCGCGGGCAGCGGACGGCCCGCACCCTCTTGCGGCAGGCCCGGTCACCGCAGTGGACGTCCTTGTCGCCGGTGTAGCGCACGCGAATCCCTCCCTCACCTGGTGCTCTGCAACTCGCGCTCACGGGCGGCCCGTTCGGCCGGGCTCAGCCGGGTGATCCGGCCCGAGCGGCTGTGCGGCCGTACGCCCCACGGCGAGGCGGGCTGCCCGCTCACCAGCCAGACGGCGAGCGTGATCTCCCAGCCGACCGCCTTGACCGCGCTGACCAGGAACCACTCCGGACTGATCAGCAGCAGCCACGGCGAGACACCGCGCCAGAAGGAGCCGCCCGCCCGCGCGTTGAACGTCCACAGGGCGATCGCCACGCCGATCACATGCCCGAGTGCCAGTGCCGTTCCCATCGGTCCTCCCCCGACCTCACCCCGACCGGCCGTCCGTACGGGCCGGTTCCTCGTTGGTACCGCTCTCGCGGGGCCGGGCCGGCGGGCGTTGCACAGCTCGTCCCGCGCTGCAAGGTGCGGAGCACGGGCGGGGGAGTTCGGGTATGTCAGAGGGATTTGTCCCGGCCCGGGACCGGATGGCCCGACTCCTGCCACACTGACCGTATGAACGCGCGTGCCGCGGGCGGTGCGGGGGCCGGGTTGGGGCGGCGGGCCCGTGTCGCATGGCTGTTACGGGTCAACCGGCTGCTGGCCGAGGAGAAACCGCTCAGATCGCTGCCCGCCTTCGCGGCGGCCTTCCGGGGCGGGAGCTACGACCGCGAGGTCAGCGTCAGCACCGTCTCGCGCTGGGAGACCGCCCGAACTCCCGTGCCGTGGCAGGCGGTTCGGCGCTACGAGGAGCTGCTCGGGCTGCCCCGCAATGTACTCACCGCCACCGCGCGCACGGTGTGGCGCTACTGGGCGCCCGGTCCCGTCCTGGACGTCGACCCGGTGGCCCCGGCCACCAGGGACCTGGAGGACCTGCTGGAACAGGCGGTGTCCGGTGACGTGATGACCGGCGACCACTGGGACCAGCTGGTCGACGGACTGTGCGCCCGGCCCGACGTGGTGCTGATGCCGTCCGGCACCTGGTCCCTGCTCGCGGAGCGGCTCGTCGAGGAGATGGTGATCGCCGACGACCTGCCGTGGATGCTCCGCTTCGAGTCCCTCAACCGGCTCCTCAACCACCGCAGGGGCGGCCGTACGGTCGTCGCGGTGTGCGGGGCGCTGGCGGCGGGGCGGGCCAGGCTGACGGCGACCGAGATCGTCTGCGCCCTGGACAACTCCGCGCACCCCGACGCCGCCGACCGGGTGCTGCGCGAACTCGCCCGGCCCAGTGGGCCGTTGGCGCACCGGGGCGCGGTCATGGCCTGCTTCCGCAAGGTGGACTACCGGCAGTTCGACGGGGCGCAGCTGACCCGGCTGGTGCGGGCGGTGCGGGACTGCGCGGACGACGGCCCGTTCGGCGACCAGATCGAACCCCTGCGCGTCCATCTGTCCACGGCGCACCCCGAGCACGCCCGCGCGCTCCTCGGCCGCCGCCCGCCGCCCCCGCTGCCGGGGCGCCGGACGGCCGATCCGGCCGCGGCCGCGGTCCGCCGGGTGACCGCGCGCCTGGGCGCCCTGGAGCCGGGCCGGGTGGGCGACCCCGCCGTGCCGACCGCCCTGGTCACCGAGGCGCTGTCCAGCCCGCTCTTCGACGTCCGGCTGTACGCCGCGTTCCTGCTCGCGGCCACCCCGTACCGCCCGGTGCTGGCGGACGCGCTGGCGGCCGAACTCGTCCGGCCGCTCGCCACCCGGCGGGAGGAGCTCGCGGTGCCGCTCCTGGACGCGCTGCGGGTCGTCGGCGACCACCGCCACCGGGGGCTGCTCCAGTGGCTGGCGGTGACACCCGGCATTCCGCGCACGGTCGCGTACGCCGCGGTCCGCGGCCTCGGCCATGTCGCCGCCGACCGTTCCACCGGCGACTTCCTGCGGTCGGCCCTCGCCCACCACCACAGCGCGTGGCTGACCGGCCGGGACCCGGTGACCGCGGCCACCCTGGAGAGCCTCGTCTACGCCCTCGGCATGGCCGCCCGCGACGACGTGCTCACCACGATCCGCACGAACCCCGACTACCTCCCCGCCACCCGCACGGCCGCGTCCTGGTGGCTGGACATCCCCGGACACCGGCGCACGAGCGCGCTGCTGTGACGTGCACCGGACCCGGGACCGCACGCCGTGCGGGACTGCGGCTCCGCTGCTTCCCGAGCGGACCTCGCCCGGGTATTGCCCTGGCCGCCTGCAACGCTTGAGCCGGGAGCCGCGTGGCGGGAGGCTGGGAGGATGGACGGCAGGTTCGGTACTTCCGGAGGCAGCGGGGAGGAGCCCGTGCCCGAGGACCTGGCGGTGGTGATCGACGCCGCCGGGACGGTCACGGTGTGGAGCTCCGGGGCGCGGCAGCTGCTCGGCTACGAGGCCGCGGAGGTCGTGGGACGCCCGGCGACCGAGCTGCTCACGGCCGAGCTGCCCGAGTCCGCGCGCCGGAACATCGGCGAGGGCCGGCGCTGGGCCACCGAGGTGGCGCTGCGGCACCGCGAGGGCCACCGTGTCGTCGTACGGCTGACGGGGACACCGCTCACGGACGGCGACGACGCGCGGCCGTGGCTGATCACCCCCGCCGCCCCCGAACGCGTGTACCAGCCCGCCGAGCCGACCGCGGAGGCCCTGTGGGACCTCACGCTCGCGCAGCTGCCCGTGGCGGTCGCGGTCTACGACACCGAGGCCCGCCTGGTGACGGCCAACGAGATCATGACCCGGGTGATGGGCCGGACCGTGGCGGAGATGCGCGGTCTGACCCTGTGGGAGATCGAGCCCACCGAGCCCTTCGACGAGTACGACCGCCTCCAGCGGCAGGTCCTGCGCACCGGCGAGCCGGTCTTCCACGAGAACTACGGCCAGGCGCCCGGCGAGGTCCGCGGCCACGCCTGGTCGATGTTCCTGTCGCCGCTGAAGGACGAGGCCGGGACGGTACGGGGCCTGTCCGCGGCCGTGTTCGACACCACCGAGCAGTACTGGGCCCGCCGCCGCCTCGCCGTCCTCAACGAGGCGAGCCTGCTCATCGGCAGCACCCTGGACGTCGTCCGGACCGCGGACGAGCTGGCCGAGGTGGCCGTGACGGGCTTCGCGGACTTCGTCACCGTGGACCTGCTGGAGTCGGTGGCCCTCGGCGACGAACCGGAGCCGGTGCCGCCGGACCGGCCGGTCACCGTACGGCGGACCGCGCAGCGCTCGGTCCTCGAGGGCTGCCCGGAGTCGGTGGTGGCGTCCGGCGGGACGACGTTCTACCCGGCCGGCACACCCCCGATGCGGGCCCTGATCGCCGGCCGCGGCACCCGTCCGGCGCCAGGGGACCCGGGGATGCGGAAGTGGATCGAGTCGTCCCCGGCCCGCGCCGAGACCGTGGCCAGATACCTGATCCACTCGGTGATGATGGTGCCGCTGCGGGCCCGCGGGGTCACCCTCGGCCTGGTGCACTTCATGCGTCACCGCAGGCCGGAGCCGTTCACCGAGGACGATCTGCTGCTCGCGGAGGAGATCGTCGCGCGGGCGGCGGTGAGTGTGGACAACGCCCGCCGGTACACCCACGAACGCCGTACCGCGCTCGCGCTCCAGCGCAGCCTGCTGCCCGAGCGGCCGCCGGACCTCGCGGCGATGCAGGTGGCCTACCGCTACCTCCCGGCCGGCTCCGGCGCGGACGTGGGCGGCGACTGGTTCGACGTCATCCCGCTCTCCGGCGCCCGGGTCGCCCTGGTCGTCGGGGACGTGGTGGGCCACGGCATCCACGCCTCGGCGACCATGGGCCGGCTGCGGACGGCCGTGCGCACCCTCGCGGACGTGGACCTCGCCCCCGACGAACTCCTCACCCAGCTCGACGACCTGGTGGTCAGACTGGACCGGGAGGAGGGGCCGGAGACCCGCGACGACCCGGCGGCCCAGGACCCGACCCCGAGCGAGGTGGGCGCCACCTGCCTCTACGCGGTCTACGACCCGGTCTCGCGCCGCTGCACCATGGCCCGCGCCGGCCACCCGCCGCCGGCCCTGGTCACCCCCGCCGGCGAGGTCCGCTTCCTGGGCCTGCCGGCCGGGCCGCCGCTCGGTCTCGGCGGCCTGCCGTTCGAGTCCGTCGAGGTGGAGCTGGAGGAGGGCAGTCTGCTGGCCCTCTACACCGACGGCCTGGTCGAGGCGGCGGACCGTGACATCGAGGTCGGCCTGAACCTGCTGCGTGTGGCGCTGGCCGACGCCGCGGGCCCCCTGGAGGAGACCTGCGACCGGGTCCTGCGGACGGTCCTGCCGGCCCGCCCCGCCGACGACATCGTCCTGATGCTGGCCCGCACCTCCGCACTGGACTCCGCGCAGGTCCGCACCTGGCGCCTGCCCGATGACCCGGCGGCGGTCTCCCGGGCCCGGAAGGCGGCGAGCGAGCAGGTCACCGCGTGGGGCCTGGGGGACGCGTCCTTCGCGACGGAACTGATCGTCAGCGAACTCGTCACGAACGCGGTCCGCTACGGCGCCGAACCGATCGTCCTCAGGCTGATCCGCGACAACACGCTGATCTGCGAGGTGTCCGACGGCAGCAGCACCGCTCCGCATCTGCGGCGGGCGCGGGTGTTCGACGAGGGCGGGCGGGGGCTGCTGCTGGTGGCGCAGATGGCGGAGCGGTGGGGGAGCCGGCAGACGGCCACCGGGAAGACGATCTGGGCGGAGTTGGCGCTGCCGGAGCAGTCCGTCCCTGACGGAGTCTGAGCTGCATGAGCAGCCCCTTCCGGACGGAGCGCAAGACTTGGCCACGGGTGCCTGAATTGCACCCTTCATGCTGCGCGGTAAACGGAACAGCACGTTCACCCACCTGTGCGACGATGCGCCCGTGAACGCACCCTCCACCCCCTCCGCCGGCAGTCCCACCACGGAGCCGGCCCCCAAGTCCCCCGGTTTCGCCGAAGAGTTCAAGGATGCCGTGACGTTCCGGGCCTTCGGGCTGGTCCTCGGCGGCCTCCTCGTCCAGCTGGCGTTCGTGCTCTCGTACGTAGGCGCCTTCCACTCCCCCACCCCCCACCGCATCCCCGTGGCGGTGGTCGCCCCCCAGCAGGCCGCCGCGAAGATCGTCGCCCAGCTCAACGCGCTGGACGGCAACCCCGTGAAGGCCACGACGGCTTCGAGCACGGCCGAAGCCCGCGACTGGGTCATGACCCGCAGGACGGACGCGGCCTTCGTCTTCAACGCGCAGGGCACCGAGGACACCCTCCTGGTCGCCTCGGCGGGCGGGCCGTCGGTCTCCCAGACGGCCACCCAGATCGCGCAGAAGATCGAGGCGTCCGAGAAGCGCCGGATCTCGGTGACGGACATCCGGCCCCCCAACCCCGGTGACGGCCGCGGCATGACGTCCTTCTACCTGGTCCTCGGCTGGGTGATCGGCGGCTACCTGACCGCCACGATCATGGGGATGGCCGCGGGTTCCCGCCCGGCGAACCGCCAGCGCACCCTGATCCGGCTGGGGGCCCTCGTCCTGTACGCGGTGGTCTCGGGCGTGGCCGGAGCGGTGATCGTGGGCCCGGTCTTCGACTCGCTGAGCGGCCACTTCTGGGCGCTGAGCGCGATCGGCGCCCTGGTCGTCATGGCGTCGGCGGCGACGGCGCTCGCCCTCCAGACCCTGCTGGGGCTGCTCGGCACGGGCCTGGTCATCCTGCTGTTCGTGGTCCTCGGCAACCCGAGCTCGGGCGGCGTGTACCCGGCGCCGCTGCTGCCGCCCTTCTGGAGCGCGATCGGCCAGGCACTGCCGCCGGGGGCGGGCACGACCCTGGTCCGCAACACGGCGTACTTCTCCGGCCACGCGACGGGTTCGGCGCTGTGGGTGCTGTCCGCGTACGCGGTCGGGGGAGCGGCGCTCGCGTGGGGGGCCTCGTGGTGGCGGGAGCGCCGGGCGGCCGACGCCGCTCAGGAGACCGCGGCGCCCGCGGGATCCGCGGCGACCGCCTGACGAACACCCTTGGACAGGTGGGCAGTCGGACAGTCGCCCGGTCGCCGGTTGTCCGGGAACCACCCCGGGATTGTCCTTGATCCGTAACGGACGCATCCCATGACCGCCCCCGCTCGTCCTGCCAGTTGTCGCAAGACGACCGGCCGATCGTTGTGTGTGCATCGGCACGGGTGAGCAACTGCGGGAGAGCGGGGCGGACATGGCACGGCACGGCGGGCGGGGCTGGTACGGCAAGGTGCTGGGGGCGGCACTCGGAGTGACGCTGCTCGCCGCCGGTGCCTCGATGTGGACCGCGCAGGCCGGTGCCGTGGGCTCGTCCCCGAAGACCTCGACGTCGGCCGGGCCGGCCCGTGCGGTCAAGCCGGTCGACGTGAGCATCGTGCACGCCTCGGACAAGGGCGCGCACGGCGTCAACATCACCATCGACGACGGCCCCGACCCGGCCTGGACCCCCCAAGTCCTGGACGTGCTGCGCGAGTACGGGGTCAAGGCGACGTTCTGCATGGTGGGCACGCAGGCGCAGGCCCACCCGGACCTGGTGAAGAAGGTGGTCGCGGCCGGACACCGGCTGTGCGACCACTCCGTGTCCCACGACACCACCATGGACAAGAAGTCCGAGGCCTACCAGTCCCAGCAGATCCTCGACGCCGAGCGCATGATCACCGAGGCGTCCGGTGGGGTGCGGCCGATGTACTACCGGGCCCCGGGCGGCGCCTTCACCCCGTACAGCCGCAAGCTCGCCGCCTCCCGCGGCATGCGCCCGCTGGGCTGGAACGTCGACTCCAAGGACTTCGAGCGCCCGGGTACGGCCGCGATCGTCGCCACGGTCGAGCACGAACTCCCGAACGGTCCGACGATCCTCTTCCACGACGCGGGCGGCGACCGCGCCGAAACGGTGGAGGCCCTGCGCGAACTCCTCCCCTGGCTCCGCGACCAGGGGTACGTCTTCGGCTTCCCGGTGCGCTGAGAACCGGGCCCCGGCCGGTGACAACCCGGTGGTCACCGGCCACGCCGTTCTGACGTTCCCCTCATGACCGGCACCCGAAGGGGCAGTGCCGCGTAGGCGCCCGCCCGGCCGGCGGCGGTAGCCGCCTGTGCGGTTGCCACGGCGTCGACTTCCGCGGCCACCTCGAAACCGTGCTGCACGCGCTGCCGCGAAAGAGCGCGCGTGAGCTGCGCGCTCTCGTACGGCCCCTGGACCGGAAGATCCTGGCCAGAGCGAAGGCGCTCCCGGCCCATAGCCCGGACGCGGCGTGCTGGCGGGCCTGGCGCCCTGCATCCCGTCTTCGCAACGGTCCTGGACAAGCGGCGACGGGTGGGCCGTCGTAGGCGCATACTGAGGAAGATGACTAAACCTGCCGCACCGAAGCGTCATTTGCCCACCAGCCCCTTCAAGGCCCCGGTCGCGCCCGCGCCCAAGCACTTCGCCGTGGGTGACCAGGTCACGCACGACATGTACGGCCTCGGCCGGGTGCTCGGTGTCGAGGACGGAATCGCGGTACTCGTCGATTTCGGCTCGTCGCAGATGAGGATCCTGAGTCCGTACTCGAAGATGACCAAGCTGTAAGCAGCAAGGAGCTCCTCCCATCGACCTGAACTCGCTGTTCTCCGCCCCCGAAGGGCAGTCCCAGCGCACCCCCGCGGCCCTGCCGCCCCTCACCATCGACCCCTTCAAGGCCCCGGACTTCGGGGACGACGAGGACGAGACCTTCCCGCGGCCGGAAGCGGCCTAGCTCCCTCCTTTTCACTCCACGCGACGCCAGCGCTGCCCGTCGGCGCCGGTGCGCTTTCGCCTGCCTCGCCGCACGCCCTGCCGGTCGGCACACCTGCCCTGCCCCGGCGGATTCCGCATGCGGTGGCATAGGCCCACCGTGCCGGGTGTGACTGAGCCCACCCTGTTTCTGACCTGTGGCTCCGCGGTGATTCGCCACAGCTGACGCCCAGCGAGGCATGTCAGCGTGATTTCCGGTTAGGCGCACCGGGATTACTCGAATCAGCCGGCAGGTGAGAAGCGATCTCTTTCATGGCGAAGGCACCGGACTCGACGGACGTGGCGGAAGCGGAGCGGGAGGGAACGGACACGGCGGTCGACGCCCGTAGACCCCCGGCCCCGGTCGCACCCCGTGCGAGCCGGGGTTTTCCGTCCGCGGTCTCCCGCACCGGACGGGTGGGCGGCCTCGACGGCCTGCGCACCCTCGCGGTCGCGCTGGTGATCGTCCACCATGTGGAGCCCGAGGCCCTGCCCGGCGGCGCGGTCGCCGTCGACGTGTTCTTCACCATCAGCGGCTTCGTCATCACCCGTCTGCTGCTCGCCGAGTACGTCCGCCGCGGCGGCATCTCCCTGCCGTCCTTCTACCGGCGCCGCTGGCTGCGGCTGGTGCCCGCGATGCTGGCCGTGTGCGCGGTCTGCGCGGTGCTCGGCACGACCACCACACTCTGGGGCTTCGAGGGTTCGCTGGAGGCGGCGGGCCTGTCCGCGACCTTCCTCACCAACGTCGTACGGGCCATGGAGTCCGGCCCCTACTCCGACCTCACCGCGCCGCTCGCCCACACCTGGTCCCTCGGGGTGGAGGAGCAGTTCTACTTCCTGTGGCCGCTCGCCCTGATCTTCCTGCTGCGGAGGTTCCGGGCCCGGACCGTGCTGCTGGGCACCGCGGCCCTGTGCGTGCTGCCGCTGCTGTGGCGCTGCGTCCTGTGGAACCCCGACGCGGCCCACCGCATCTACAACGGCACCGACACCCGCGCCGACCAGCTGCTGGCCGGCGCCCTCGTCGCCGTGGCCCTGGCGCGGCTGCGGGCCGACGACCCGCGCCTGGCCCTCCTGCGCACCTGGACCGGACGGCTGGCCTGGCCGGCGCTCGGACTGCTGGCCCTCGTCGCCTGGCAGGTGCCGGTGACCGAGGACCTCGGCCGCTGGACCGCGGCCTACTACACGATCGGGTTCCTGGTGGTGGCGGTCCTGTCCGCCACGCTGGTCGCGGCGCTGGAACTGCGGCCCGAGACCGCTCTGTCCCGCCTGCTGGCCCTGGCCCCGCTCGCCTGGGTGGGCCGCAACCTCAGCTACGGCGTCTATCTCTGGCACTACCCGGTCGTACGGCTCCTCGCCTCCCTCGGCGTCCAGGAAGGGCGCCTTGCGGCGACGGTCGTGCTGACGCTGCTGATGGCACTGCTCTCCTACTACGTCATCGAAAGGCCGTTCCTGAGGAGGGCGCACCGAACGAAGGCACCGCGTCCGACGCCGGTGCCGGCCACGGCGACGACGTAGGGCCACCAGGCCCCGTGCCCCGCCGACGCCCTCTTTTAGACTTGCGGGATGAATGACCAGTGCACGCACTGCGGCACCGTCGGCCTGTCGGAAGGCTTCATCGAGGACGCCGGCGAACACGCCCGCGGCTACGCGCGGTGGATCGAGGGCGCGTTGGAGCGGGGGATCTTCGGGGGCGCCAAGCGGATGGGCCGCCCGCGTCGCCAGATCGTGGCGTTCCGCTGCCCCAAGTGCGGACACCTCGACCTGTTCGCCACGGACCCGGTGTAGCCGGGCCCTCTCGGGCTGCCGGGCGGGTCAGTCGGGGCCGGTCCAGTCGAAGGGGAAGTGCTTGCTCGACTTTCCGGAGCGGTCCCAGGAGAAGCCGAACGCGTCCGCGCGGTCGACGGTGGCCCGGCCCCAGGTGGCGACCTGACCCGGTCCGACTTCGGCGCCCGGGGCGTTGTGGACCTGGACGCGTGCGCCGTCCGCGTTGGTCGGGCCGGTGAGCGCCTCGGCGGCCGCCGTGACACGGCCGGGGATCTCGGCCCGCCAGGTGGCGAGGTCGTCGTCCAGCTCGACGTGGATGGGGGCGACGTCCATGCCGCGGATCTCGGGGTGCAGCATCTGCCCGAACCGCGCCGGCCAGCCGCCCGCCTCACCGCCGAAGACGGCCCCGAGAGCACCGCGCTGCTGTTCGTCGGCGCGTTCGTCGAGGAAGACGGCGGCGTAGGGGTCGCTGTGCTCGCCCGCCCAGACGTTGCCCGTGAAGGAGCCGAGCATCAGGACGTTGAGGCCGTCGAGACGCACGTCGCCGTAGCCGCCTTCCCGGATGTGCCAGACCAGGACGCCTTCGCACTCGCCGTAGGTCGGGGGCTGGGCGAACGTGCACGGACAGGGGATGGCGCAGTTGCACACATCGAACCAGTCGCCGGTCAGATGCCAGCGTGTCACGGTGGTGGCCTGTTCTGTCATCTCGCTTCCCTCCTGCCGAGCCCAGGAGGCTCACTCGGAGTGGCGAGACCGTGTGTGCCGAGCCCGGTCCCGGGATCGGGAGACGGTCTCCCTTCCAGCTTGCACCTCGTTTCGCCGGTGCGGAACCCGGCGCCGGGATCACATGTCGTCCATCGACGGCATCGCGTCCCGCAGCCCCGGCAGCAGCCAGTCCTGGAACGGCGCGAGCACCGCCAGCACGAGGAACACGACGCCCATGGCGCGGGAGAGCAGCGGACCCCGGGACCACAGCTTCTCCAGGAAGACCACCACGGCCAGCCCGGCCATCGCCGCCACGTTCATCACGCCCAGCGGCACGAGGACCACCATCAGGCCGGCACAGCAGCCGACGCAGTAGGCGCCGTGATGGAGGCCCACCCACAGGTCGCGGGCGGGTCCCCGGAAGCCGGAGTAGTGCACCAGATGGCCCAGGGGGTCACGGCAGTGCCGCAGGCAGACGGACTTCAAAGGGCCCAGCTGATACAGGCCCGCGAGCAGGAAGGCGGCCGAGCCGATCCAGCGGCCGACCGTGGGGTGGTCGTCCAGGAGGCTGTCGGTGAGGGCCAGCGCCGCGTAGGTGAGCAGCCCTGACGCCGTCCACACCAGCAGGTATCCGGCAGCGAACTCGGCGGTCCGGGCGGTCCGGGCCCAGCCGGAGGACTGCCGGCCGATGCCCCGGACCCAGGTGATGGCCACCGGCGCCATGGACGGCAGCATCATGGCCGCCATCATCGTCGCCCACAGCAGCAGGAACAGCGGCAGGGCCATCCCCATCGTGCCGGGCCCGACCCCCATGTCCCGGGCCTGACCGATCGTCAGCACCCAGGCGGGGACCGCGATCAGGACCACGAGCGACCACGCGGCCGCGAGTTCCCGCGTGGGCAGCAGTCCCCCACCCGTTCCGGTCGGGGCGGCCGACCGGCCGGCGAAGGGAGCGGAACTCCGGCTGGAACGCATCGGCGTCTTCTCCTGCGGCTCCTTCCAGGACAACATTTCCCCGCCCTCCACGCGACCCGACCCGGACGACCCGACAACGCCCCGATGCAGCGGCCCGCGCGGGCTCCTCGGCTGCTTTCACCCACCGGGGGTGAGGCGGTCGGCCGGGGGGTGCCGAACGCTTGGCGTGCACAGGTCCGTGGCGGTTCCCGCCGTCGCGTGACGGCGTTCCCGCACCGAACAGGGGGCCCAGGTGAACCGGTACCCGCCCATCGCGGAGCACGGCATGGTCGGCGATCTCCAGACCGCCGCCCTCGTGGCGTCCGACGGAACCGTCGACTGGTGGTGCACGCCCCGCTTCGACTCGCCCAGTGTCTTCGCCTCCCTCCTGGACGGTGAGAGAGGTGGCCACTGCCGGCTGGCCGCCGAGTACCCGGACGACGACGGCATGACCGTCCGGCAGCTGTACCTGTCCGACACGGCCGTCCTGGTGACCCGGTTCATGGCGCCCGGCGGGGTCGGCGAGGTGGCCGACTTCATGGTCCCGGACGACTCCTCGACCCCGACCGGCGTCCACCAGCTGCTGCGGGTCGTACGGGTGGTACGCGGCAGCCTGCCCTTCGCGCTGAGCTGTCAGCCGCGCTTCGACTACGGCCGCGCCCCGCACACCCTCGAGCGGCCCGACGAGCACTCCGCGGTCTTCCGCGGCCCGGGCACCGACCTGCACCTCCAGTCCACCGACGGGGTCGACTTCCACGAGGACGGCAACGACATCAGCGCCCGCTTCACCCTCTCCGCCGGTCAGGCGGCGGCGGTCGTGCTCACCAGCACGCCCGGCGGGCACCCGGCCCCGCCCCGCCCGACCCTGGAGGAGGCCGCCGACGCCCTGGAGACCTGCCGCACCTTCTGGCTGTCGTGGCTGCGCTCGTGCACCTACCGGGGCCGCTGGCAGGACATCGTGAACCGGTCGGCGATCACCCTCAAGCTGCTCACCTACGCCCCCACCGGAGCGCCCATCGCCGCCGCCACCATGGGCCTGCCCGAGCAGATCGGCGGGGAGCGCAACTGGGACTACCGCTACACCTGGGTCCGGGACGCCTCGCTGTCCGTGCGGGCACTGATCGACCTGGGCTTCCACGAGGAGGCGCACGCCTTCCGCCGCTGGCTGCGCGAACGCATCGAGACGGACCGGCCGCCCTCGGCGGACCCCCTCCAGATCATGTACCGGATCGACGGCGACCCCCACCTGACCGAGGAGATCCTCGACCACCTGGAGGGCTACCGGGGATCCCGCCCGGTGCGGGCCGGCAACGCGGCCGCCGACCAGCTCCAGCTCGACATCTACGGCGAGGCGTCCGACGCGCTGATCGTCGGCGGGGACATCGGAGCGATCCGGGGCTGGCACGCCCTGGGCGACGTGCTGGACTGGCTGGCCGACCACTGGGACCAGCCCGACGAGGGGATCTGGGAGACCCGGGGCGGGCGTCAGGACTTCACCTACAGCCGGCTGATGACCTGGGTGGCCTTCGACCGGGGCGTCCGCGCGGCCACCAGGTTCTCCCGGCCCGCCGACACCGTCCGCTGGACCGAGGCGCGGGACGCCGTCTTCCGCCAGATCGTCGAACGCGGCTGGCACGACAAGCGGCAGGCGTTCGTGCAGCACTACGACACCGACGTCCTGGACGCCTCGCTGCTGCTGATGCCGCGGGTGGGCTTCGTCTCGCCCCGTGACCCCGACTGGCTGAGCACGCTCGACGCGATGGGCGAGGAACTCGTCAGCGACAGCCTGGTCTACCGCTACGACCCGACCGCGTCCCCGGACGGGCTGCGCGGCTCCGAGGGCACCTTCAACCTGTGCAGCTTCTTCTACGTCGAGGCTCTCGCCCGCAGCGGCCGGCTGGACCAGGCCCACCACGCCTTCGACAAGATGCTCACCTACGCCAACCATGTCGGCCTGTTCGCCGAGGAGATCGGTCCCTCGGGCGAGCAACTGGGGAACTTCCCGCAGGCGTTCACCCACCTCGCCCTGGTCACGGCGGCCATGGCACTCGACGAGGAACTGGAGAAGGCACGGAACAGGGCCGGAGGGTGGCATCCGTGACCGCGACGGCCGGGGCGAGGCAGCCGACACAGGCCGGACGCGTGCTGGCCGCCCTCGCCCTGGCCCAGTTCATATGCAGCTTCGCCGGCTCCAACATGAACGTGATGATCAACGACATCAGCGAGGATCTGGACACCACGGTCCAGGGCGTGCAGGTGGTCATCACGGTCTTCCTGCTGGTGATGGCCGCGCTGATGATCCCGGGCGGCAAACTCACCGACCGCTTCGGCCGCAAACGCTGCTTTCTGACCGGGCTCGTGGTCTACGCGGCGGGGGCGCTGCTGAGCGCGGCCGCGCCGGGGCTCGGCGTCCTGGTCCTCGGCAACTCGATCCTGGAGGGCATCGGCACCGCGCTGCTGATCCCGCCCGTGTACATCCTGACCACCCTTCTGTATCCCGACGTCTCCTCCCGGGCGCGTGCCTTCGGGGTCGTCATGGCGCTGGGCGGTGTCGGGGCGGCGGCGGGGCCGCTGATCGGCGGTCTCATCACCACCGGGATCAGCTGGCGTGCGGCCTTCGTGTTCCAGGCCCTCGTGATCGCGGTGATCGTGCTGCTCAGCCGGCGCATCGAGGACCCGCTGCCGCCGGACCCGACCCGTTCCTTCGACACCGCCGGAGCGGTCCTCTCCGCCGTCGGCCTGGTCCTCGTCGTCATGGGCATCCTGGCCGCGGACGACAACGTCTGGCTCATGACCGGCCTGCTGGTGCTCGGCGCCCTGGTCCTGGCCTGGTTCCTGCGCTCCTGCCGTGCCAAGGAGGCGTCCGGCCGGGAGCCGCTGCTGTCGCTGAGCCTGTTCCGCGACCGCACGTCCAACCTCGGCCTCGTCACGCAGAACATCGAGTGGCTGCTGCTCATGGGCACGTCGTTCACGGTCGCCGCGTACCTCCAGGTGGTGCGCGGCTACGACGCCATCCAGACGGGAGTCGTGTTCACCGCGGCCACGCTGGGCCTCCTGTCCTCGTCCCTGTCCGCCGAACGCCTGGCACGCCGGTACGCCCAGCGCACACTCATCATGTCCGGGTTCGTCGTCTCCATCGCCGGTGTGGTGGTGCTGATCGTCCTGGCCGGGAGCTTCTCCACCGCGTGGGCGTTCGTCCCCGGGCTCCTCCTCATCGGCCTCGGTCTGGGCGTGATGCTGACCCCGTCCGTCAACGTCGTCCAGTCGAGCTTCCCCGAGGAACGCCAGGGAGAGATCTCCGGCCTGTCCCGCAGCGTGTCCAACCTCGGCTCGTCCTTCGGCACGGCCATCGCGGGCACGATCCTGGTGGCCGGCCTCTCCAAGGGCGCCTACGCCACCGCGATGATCACCCTGGCAGCCCTGGCCCTCGGCGGCCTCACAGCGGCAGCCCTCCTGCCGCACGCCCCGAGCGGGGTCGGGCGGGTGACCGGGCCGGCGGCACGGGGAACTCGTACGCGGCGGTGAGGGGTCGGGGTGGGTGGTCTGGGGGCCGGGGGGAGTTGATCAAGAAATAGGTAAGAAGGGGGAGGGGCGGGGCAACCTTGCGGGGGTGGGCGGGGTCGCAGTCGGCGTCCGGTGTCGGTCATCGTGCCGGGGTTCTTCTGTCCCAGCTGGGGGATGTCATGAGTTCTGTCTCCGTCCGACGTGCGGTGTGCGCGGGAGCGGTCGGTGCGATGGTCGTCGCCGCGCTCGGGAGCGGGGTCGCGTTCGCCGACGGTTCGGATCCGAACGACGGGCTGGAGATCCAGGCGCCCTACGAGCAGGCCGTCGTCGCCGCCCCCGACGGCGGGGGAACGGCCCCGTACCGGTCCATGGCTCTCGGGCTCCAGCACTACAACTCCGACTACACCGTGACCGACGGACGCCTGACCGTCGACGTCACCGGGCTCACCGGGGTCGCCGAGGTGCAGTGGCCCGCCGACTGCGTGCCGGACGACGCCGGTACCGTCGCCGTGTGCGACACCGGTGACGTGCCGGTCCGCTACACCCCGCAGGTGCAGCTGAAACTGCGGGCCGCGCCCGGTGCCGCCGTGGGCGCGCAGGGTGCGATCGAGTACTCGGCGACCGCGACCGGCGGCCCCGACGGCACGCTCTCCGTCCCGGAGTACTCCACGGAGACCTTCGTGACCGTCGGCTCCGGTCCCGACCTCGGCGTGAGCGCCCCGCAGGACGTCTCCGGCATCGCGCCCGGCACCGACCTCACCGTGCCGTTCGACATCACCAACACCGGCAACGAGACCGCCCACGGCTTCAGCGTGAAGCTGTGGGCGACGTACGGCCTCGACGTCGCCACCCGCTACCCCGAGTGCACCTACAGCGAGCCCGACGACACCGGCAGCCAGTACCCGTCCATGACGTACGTGACCTGCTCCTTCGACACCGAGGTCGCGCCCGGCGCCACCGTGGGGCTGCCCGCGCCGCTGCGGCTCGCCGTCACCCGCCACGCACTGGACGAGCGGTTCGACTACGAGGTCGAGCCCGCCGGGGACGTCACCGACCTCGACACCTCCGACAACGGCCGCTCCTGGCACATCACCGCCGACAACACCGCGGACTTCGCCGTGCACGGCACCGAGGTGAGCGGCGCGGCCGGGGACACCGTCGCCGCCGGGTTCCGTTTCGTCAACCGCGGTCCGGCCTGGGTCGCGGACGTGGCCTCCGGGGACCCGGTCCCGGCGATCGACTACTACCTCCCGCCGGGCACCACCGCGACCTCGGTGCCCCGCACCTGCCGTACGGCCGCGCCGGCCGCCGGCGACCCCTCGGTCCCCCACTACGTCTGCACCCTGCCGACCTGGACCAGCCCCGACCTGAAGGTCGACTTCCCGTTCCGGCTGCGCGTCGACCGGGTCGTCCCCGACGCGACCGGCCGGGTCACCGTCCGTCCCTACGACGGCAGTCCGGCCTTCGCCTTCGACCCGAAGGTGAGGAACAACTCCGCGAAGGTCGTCGTCAACCCGTCCGCCTGAGCGCGGAACGGCGGTGAGGGAGCGGACCCGGTCCCCTCACCGCCGTACGCTGCCCATCTCCGCCATGAATCCCGTCGGGTTGTTGTCGAAGCCCCGGATCAGTTCTCCGAAGTGCCAGCAGCCCGCCGCGTCCCGGGTGAACTCCGCGATCGTGGCGGCGGTGGCGTCGGCGACGCCGGCGAAGTCGTCGGTCAGCAGCTTGCGATAGCCCTCGACGACGAGCACCCCGCAGTGGGTGAGGTCGCCGAAGGTCCGGGGGCCGCCGTCCTGGTGGATGGCGACCCCGACGACGACCCGCCCGTAGGCGGACGACAACCGCTCGAACTCCAGTTCCATCTCTTCGACGTATCCGAGGCCGAGGCCGGTCTCGCTGTGCCGGGTCATGGTGATGGTGCCGTCGGGCGAACGGCTCTCCGTGTGCACGACGTACTCCGGGCGCCCATGGAGGTCGCTCGCCGCGTAGGTCGCGGCGACGATGTCGAGGTGCCGGGCCGGTTCCCCGAAGGGGCTCGGATCCCACTTGAGCCGCACCTGGACCCTGCCAAGACCCGCACCGCCGGCATGCATCAAGCCGCTCCCCGTCAGACTCCCCCCGGGACCCTCCCGCTTGCTGAAGTATGTGCTCCGGTCGGCCGGTTGATACCTCCCTGGCGACCATCTCCTGGTCAGATCTCGACCAGGTCACCGTCATCTTGACCAGGTCACCGACATCTCGACCAGGTCACCGTCATCCGTCAGCCGCCCCCGTCGCATGCCACAGCTCCGTCGTCTCCTCGGCCGCGCCCGGGACCACGAGGAGCAAGGGCTGGTTGTGGGAGGGGAGTTCGGGGACCGCCACCGCTCCCGCCTCGCGGGCGACCAGCAGGGCCGGGAGGCCGTCGATCGCGTGGAAGGCGCCGATCGCCGCCGCCGTCGCCCGGCCCGCCGCGACCTGGGCCAGGGAGAGTGCCGTGGAGCCCATCACCCGTGCCGTGCAGTGCCGTTCGGCGAGTCGGGTCAGGAGGGTGTCCAGCCCGGGCCAGTGGGCGTGCGCCGCCCATTCGGTGAGGAAGACGTGGCCGGTGAGGGTGGTGTGGGCGGCCGCGTACGTACGGGTGCCGTTCAGGTACGCCCCGCGCCCCCGGACCGCGGTGAACGTCTCGCCCCGCCAGGGGTCCGCGACCACCCCGAGCAGCGGGCTGCCGTCGGCGGCGGCCAGGCCCAGCGAGAAGGAGCACCAGCCCAGGCCGTGGGCGTAGTTGGTGGTGCCGTCGACCGGGTCGACCACCCAGTGGGGAGCACCGGCCGAGCCCTCCTTCGGGCCGTACTCCTCGCCGACGATCCCGTGATCCGGGAAGGCCCGCCCGAGCACCTCGCGGACCCGGGTCTCCACCGCCTCGTCGGTCGCGGTCACGATGTCCGCGGGGCCGTCCTTCTCCCGCACCTCGGCGCCCGGGTCGCGGGGCCGCCTGATCGCCTCCGACGCCCAGGCCGCGAGCCCGGTCGCGACCTCCAGTGCCCGGTCGAGATCCACGTCAGCCATGCCGGCCACAGTGTCAGCCATGCCGGTCACAGTACGGGCACCGCGCGGGGGACCGGCGACCTCCGGGTGAATCCCCGATGACCCCTGCCCGTCACCCGTCGCCCTCCCCGCGCACCGCCGGCTGCAACGGCAGTGCCGTACTCACCTCGAAGCCCCCCTCCGGCCGCGGTCCCGCCCGCAGTTCGCCCCCGACGGACTGGGCGCGTTCGCGCATCCCGATGACGCCGAACCCCTTCGAGGGCTCGGGGCCGGACGCGATGCGCGCTCCCTCGTCCGTGACCGTGATGAGGAGGCGGCTGCCCGCGTAGGCGAACCGGACGTGCGCGCGCTGCGTCGCCGCGTGCTTGGTGACGTTGGTGAGCGCCTCCTGCACGATCCGGAACGCGGTCAGGTCCACGCCCGGGGAGAGCGGCTGCGGCTCCCCCTCCGTGGTGACGGTCACCGTGATCCCCGCGGAGGCGCACGAGGAGACCAGTTCGGGCAGCCGGGCGAGGCCGGGGGCCGGCTCCAGCGGGGCCGAGCCGTCGTCGCCGTTCTGCCGCAACAGGCCCAGCGTGGCCTTGAGTTCGCGCAGTGCGGAGGAGGTCGTGCCGGTGAGGTCGTGCAGGATCCGCTTGGTCTGCGGGGGGTTGGCCAGCGCGAGGTGCTCGGCGGTGCCGGCCTGGGCGTTGGCCAGGGCCAGGTGGTGGGCCACCACGTCGTGCAACTCCCGGGCGATCCGCATGCGTTCCTCGGTGACCCGCAGCCGCGCCTCCTCCTCCCGGGTGCGCTCGGCGTGCTCGGCGCGCGCCTGGGTGGCCGCGAGGTAGGCGCGCCGCAGCCGGGTCATGGTGCCGGCGGCGAGCGGCAGCATCAGCCAGAAGACCGGGCCGATGGTCCGCAGGAGCAGCGACACATGGTCCATGGAGTCGGAGAGCGCCGCGGCGACCGTGAGCACTCCCGTGGTCGCGAAGCCGTAGGCGCGGACCGTGGCGCCCTCGGTGAGGGTGGCCAGCCAGTACAGCGACGCCATGACGGGACTCAGCAGCAGGGGGGTCAGAAGGTACCCCTGCGTGATCACGACCGCGGCGCAGACGGCGTTGACGACGACGACGGTGCGCGGGTGGGTGCGGTGCCTGAGCAGGGCCAGACAGGACACGCCCATGACGACCACGGCCAGACCGTCGTCGTCGGGTGGGGTGGCACCGGGCAGGGTCAGCGAGGCGCCGAGGGTCGCGCACCCCAGCAGCGTGAGGACGAGCGCCAGGTCGACGAGGAAGGGGTGGCGGTCCGACAGTCCCTCCAGGCGGTCCGCGTAGCGCCGCTCCATGCTCGTGATCATCGTGTTCTCCGGTGCGTGGGCTCGGGTCCCATGGTGAGCGAAGCGGGCCGCCCGTGCCGTACGACACGGGCGGCCCTGGTGGGGGTGGGGTCAGACGCGGACCGCATCCTGGTCGGCGGAGGGGGAGGCGGCGGGGGCAGGGGCGGGGGTGTCGGCGGCCCTGGTGAGGGCCTCGCCCTCGACGTCCAACCGGGGCAGGATCCGGTCCAGCCAGGACGGCAGCCACCAGGCCTTGTCGCCGAGCAGGGCGAGCACGGCCGGGACGATGGCCATCCGGACCACGAACGCGTCGAGCAGGACGGCGGAGGCGAGCCCGAACCCGATCATCTTGATCATGGAGTCGCTCTCGCCCATGAACCCGGCGAACACCGCGATCATGATCAGCGCGGCGGCCGTGACCACCCGGGCGCTGTGCCGGAATCCGGAGGTCACCGCCTGGGCGGGCGTCTCGCCGTGGACGTACGCCTCACGCATCCGGGAGACGAGGAAGACCTCGTAGTCCATGGCGAGGCCGAAGACGATGCCCACCAGGAAGATCGGCATGAGGCTCATGATCGGGCCGGTGGTCTCCACGCCCAGCAAGGAGGCGCCGTGTCCCTCCTGGAAGACCACGACGACCGCGCCGAGGGAGGCCAGGACGGAGAGCAGGAAGCCGAGGGCCGCCTTCAGCGGGACCAGCAGCGAACGGAAGACGACGAGCAGCAGCACGATCGCGAGGCCCACCACCACGATCAGGTACGGCACGAGAGCGGACTGCACCTTGTCGGCGATGTCGATGTTCATCGCGGTGCTGCCGGTGACCTCGAAGGTCGCGCCGGTCCCTGACTCCAGGGCCGGGCGCGCGTCGCGGATGGTGGTGACGAGGTCCTTGGTCCTCTCGCTGGTGGGCGCGGTGGACGGCACCACCGAGAAGACGGCGGTGTCACCGGTTTCGTTGAAGCGGGCCGGGGACACCGACACGACGCCCTCGGTCGCGCCGATCTTCCGGGAGATCGTCGAGACCGCGGCCTTGGCGTCGGCGTCGCCCTTCGCTGTGGCGTCGCCCTTCGCGTCCACGACGACGGTCAGCGGGCCGTTGAAGCCGGGGCCGAAGCCCTCGGCGAGCGCGTCGTAGGCACGGCGCTGGGTGGTGGAGGTGGACTTGGCCTCGTCGCCGGGCATGCCCAGCTGGAGGGAGGTCATCGGCACGGCGAGGGCACCGAGGCCGACCACGCCGAGGATCAGCACCGGCAGCGGGCGGCGCAGCACGAACCTGGCCCACCGGGTGCCGCCGTTGTCCTTGGGCTCCTCCTCGATACGGCCCCTCTTGCGGTCCTTGCGGCGCAGTACCGCGTTCGGCCAGAAGCCGAGGAACGCCGGAACCAGGGTCAGCGCGATGAGGACGCCCACGACGACGGCGCCCGCCGCGGCCAGGCCCATCTTGGTGAGCATCGGGATGCCGACGACGGTGAGCCCGGCGAGGGCGATGACGACGGTGAGCCCGGCGAAGACGACCGCGGAGCCCGCCGTACCGACCGCGAGGGCCGTCGCCTCCCCGGGTTCCCTGCCCTTGGCGCGTTCCTCTCGGTAGCGGGAGACGACGAACAGGGCGTAGTCGATGCCGACGGCCAGGCCCAGCATCATCGCCAGGGTGCCGGTGGTGGTGGACAGGCCGAGGGGGTGGGAGAGGGCGAGGATCGTGGCCATGCTGACGCCGACGCCGGCGATCGCGGTCAGCAGGGGCAAACCGGCGGCGGCGAGGGAGCCGAAGGTGACGAGCAGGACCACGGCGGCGATCGCGATGCCGATCACCTCGGCCGAGCCGCCCGCGCCGGCGCCGTCGCCCATGGCGGTGCCGCCCGCCTCGACGGTCAGCCCGGTGTCCCGAGCGGTGTCGAGGGCCTTGAGCAGCTGGGACTTGCTCGCGTCGGTGAGGTCGTTGGAGGCGACCTTGTACGTGACGGTGGCGTACGCCGTCGTGCCGTCCTTGCTCACCGCCTTCGCCTGGAAGGGGTCGACGGCGGACGCGACCTGCGAGCCGTCGGCCAGGTCGGCGACGGCGCTCTCGACGGCCTTCCGGTGGTCGGCCGCGGTGACCTTCTCGCCCTTCGGCGCGACGAAGACGACCCGGGCGGTCGCGCCGTCCGCGGTGGCGCCCGGGAAGCGCTCCTCCATGAGGTCGAACGCCTTCTGGGACTCGATGCCCGGCATCGAGAAGCCCTCGTCGGCCGCGCCCGGCGCCTTCAGGGCGCCCAGCCCGACGGCGGCCAGGACGGCCGCCCAGACCAGGGCGACGTACCAGCGTCGCCGGAAGGCCAGGCGGCCCACGCGGTAAAGAAATTCAGCCACGGCGAGGGTCTCCACATCTGATGCCGGACAGTCCGTCCAGACTCGCCGGACGAGACCCGCCGTGTCGTCGTGCGCCTGCCGACATCCCTGCTACTCGGTACGCAGTAGGCGGCGGCCGCGGAGTAGGCCCGCAGGACGACCGGCGGACGGCGGGAACCGTCCGGGAACCATGCGGCGGGATTTGCTGTGTGTCCTCTGTGGGGCCACCGATCCGCCGATGGTCCCCACCGGTTCAATGAGGCCTGACCAGCCCAAGGGGGAACAAAGACAGTGAAGTTCAGACGACTCAGACTCACCGGAGCGGCGGTCAGCGCGCTCGCCGTGGCCTGGACCGGGGCCGCGACCTCGGCGTTCGCCACCCCGTCCAGCCCGCCCACCCCGTCCGCACCGACCGTGCCGACCCTCGCCTGGTCCGACTGCCAGGGCGGGTTCGAGTGCGCGAACGCCCAAGTGCCCCTGGACTACCGGGAGCCGCAGGGCAGGACCCTCACCCTCGCCGTGATCCGCAAGAAGGCGACCGGCCCGTCCAAGCGCAAGGGCACGCTGTTCCTCCAGCCGGGCGGCCCGGGCAACTCCGGCGTGGACTTCGTGCGCAACAACTACGACGACCTGCCGACCGCCCTGCGCGAGGACTTCGACGTCTTCGGCTACGACGTCCGTGGCGTGGGCCGCAGCTCCCAGGTGGTGTGCTGGGACGACCCGACCTACACCCGGGCCGTGACCGCCGCCAAGGGCGTCCCGGGCCCCGACGCCTACGAACCGGCGGTGCGACAGGCCGCCGACTTCGACCAGGCCTGCCAGGACAACGCGGGCGACCTGCTGCCGTACGTCGGCACCCAGTACGTCGCCCGGGACATCGACCTGCTGCGCCAGGCCCTCGGCGAGAAGCAACTGACGTACTACGGCCGGTCGTTCGGCTCCTACATCGGTACGGTCTACGCGGCGATGTTCCCGAAGCGGGTGCGGGCGCTCGCGCTCGACGGAGCGTACGACCCCGAGCACTACACGAACCGCCCCTACGCCTACGACCGTCCGCAGTACCTGGCCCTGGACGGGGCGATGGGCCGCTTCCTGGACTGGTGCAAGGCGAACCAGACGACCTGCGGTTTCGGTGACGGCGACCCGCGCGGGGCGTTCGAGAAGCTGAAGGCCGACCTGGACGCCAACCCGGTGCCCACCGCCAACGGCGGCCAGGCCAACGGCTACACCCTCGTCTACCGGCTGATGTTCAACATCAACGAGGGCAAGGTCATCTGGCCGTCCTTCGGGGAGGCCCTGCGCAAGGCGCAGCTGCGCGACAACACGTCGTTCCTGCTGCGGCCGCCGTCCCCGGCGAGCTTCGACTTCCTCAACCCGAACGTCGTGGTCGAGTGCGTCGACAAGAAGTACCCGAGCGACCCGGCCCTGCTGAAGCGCGAGGTCACCACCAACGCCCGGCTGGCCCCGCTGCTGGGCCCGGCCATGGCCTACGGCCCGCCGACCTACGACCACCAGCACGCCACGGCCTGCGTCCAGTGGAAGGGCGAGCACACCAGCCGCTACGCCGGCACCTTCCACGCCAAGGGCTCCGCGCCGATCCTGGTCATCGGCAACACCGGTGACCCGGACACCCCGTACCAGGACGCGGTGGCCCTCTCCCGTGAGCTCGACAACGGCCGCCTCCTCACCTTCGAGGCGGAGGGCCACACGGCGTTCAACCGCAGCGTCTGCGCGACGGACCGGATCACGGACTACCTCGTGAACCTGAAGGTCCCGTCCCGCGGCACGAGGTGCACGGACGAAACCCAGCCGCCGTCCTCGGAGCCCACGGTGGCCCCGCCGGGCACGACGCTGAAGGAACTCCGCGAGGGAGTGAACGAGCGGGTGGACCGGATCGGTTCGCTGCGCTGACGAGACGAGGGCCCGGGTCCCGGCGGGGACCCGGGCCCTCGTACGTCGTCACGACCGTCTCCAAAGGGACGGCAAGGAAGAGGAAATCGCTGTCTGAATTCCGTGGACGTTTCGTGGATACCAGCCGGTAGACCGCCCACGCCACCCATTGCGGCCATACCGGACTGGTACCTTCCGCGTCACCGGCCTGGGGGAACGCACGGCCGGTATCGACCTTCACAAATGAATCCAGGCGGAATTCCTTGCGCACCATTCGTGAATATCCAGGAGGCAGGCACCGCTGGGTGCCGAAGAACCGGCGCGGGCGAATACTCGCGGCTTCCGGTATGTCCGTGGCGGCACTGGCCCTCGTCGCCCCTCTCGCGTCCGCGGCCCTGACCAACCCCTCCGACCCGGCGCCGGCCCCGACGGACCGCGTCACCGACACCTCGCAACTCCCCTCCGGCTGGCAGAAGTCCGGCGACCGGATCGTCACCTACGACGGTGACGCCACCGGACTGCACGTCCTGGTCGCCGACGCGGCGGACGCCTACCGGTGGCACACCGCGGCCACCCTGTCCGAGCCGGGCGTCGAGACCGACCGGTGGATCGGCCAGACCTGTGTGACCGGCTCCGGGGACCGTGCCGTCGTGGTCTACGCGCCCCGGCAGGCCGTCAACGACCAACAGGGCTTCCAGCAGGGCGCGTTCGCCGCCGTGGTCGACCTCGCGGACGGCCGTGTGACCAAGCTGCCCGAGCTGGTCTCCCTCGCCTACTTCAACCCCGGCTGCGGCGACGGCGAACAGGCCGTCCTGACCCGGCCGCAGGGCGACGACACCGAGCTGCTCACCGTCGACACCGCCCGGGCGAAACTGGTGCGGCAGCAGACCGTCGCCGGTCAGCTCACCTCCGCCGTGCCCTTCGGGAACGAGATCGCGGCCGCCCAGGGCGACGCCGTGGTCTCGGTGGACGCCAAGGGCGACACCAGCACCCTCGCCAAGACGGGTGGTACGCCGTTCCGGCTGGTGCCGGACGCGCACCACGGACTCGCCTACCAGGTGCCCGACGGCAAGCAGGTGCAGGTGCGCCGGGTCACCTCCGCGGGCTCCGACCAGCTCCTCGGCTCCGGCGCGCTGGGCTCCCTCGCGGTGCACGGCAACGGCGGCCGCGTCTTCGTGACCGGCCGGGACGCCGAGGAAGCCGTCAAGCACTCGGCGCTGCCGAAGAGTTGGCGGACGCTGGACGTGCCGGCCTCCGCCGAGGTCTCCACCACCGGCTCGCTCGCGCTGACCTCCGTCGGCAACGGCACCGAGGCGGCGGGCGGCCGGAAGACGGCCGTGGACGTCGCGCGGCCGGTCGGCATCGACGCGGTGCTGCCCGGCAGCGACAGCAGCGTCGGGTTCAAGGTCGTGCCCAGGGCGGCGGCCCAGGGCGCGGAGCAGTCCCCGGCCCTGTCCGACGGGGTGCACACCGACAGCGTCCACACGAAGAGCACCGCCGACACCGACCCGGCGACCTCCACCACCGACCCCGACCGCGCCTGCGCCGTCACCCGCAACGACCCGAAGCTCCAGTCGCTCCAGCCCTCGACCGCGCAGGCCGAGTGGGCGACGGACCTCGCCGTGCAGGGCAAGCTCGACGTGCGCCGGCGCAGCGGCTGGAACGGCAGCGAGCTCCCGTCGTACACCCCGCAGGGCCTGTTCCCCTCGACCCCGCTCAAGGGCGGCGGCCGGGTCCCCGCGCAGGTCATGCTCGGGGTGCTGTCCCAGGAGTCCAACCTGCTCCAGGCGAGCTCCCGGGCGGCCGCCGGCGAGAGCAGCAACTTCATCCAGGGCGGCTACTACGGCAACGCCGGCAGCGTCCACACCGTCAACTGGGCGGCCGCCGACTGCGGTTACGGCATCGCCCAGGTGACCAGTGGCATGGCCAAGTCGGACACCACCTTCACCGCCGAGCAGCAGCAGGCGCTCACCGTGGACTACGCGGCCAACATCGCCGCGGGGCTCCAGATCCTCCAGGACAAGTGGAACCAGCTCTACGACAGGGGCCTGCTCGTCAACGGCGGCGACCCGAAGTACCTGGAGAACTGGTGGCTCGCGCTGTGGGCCTACAACAGCGGCCTCAACCTGCCCAGTTCGACGGACGCGAGCGCCCCGTGGGGCCTCGGCTGGTTCAACAACCCGGCCAACGGCCTCTACCCGGCCGACCGCACGATGTTCCTGTCCTCCGGCTACGACGACGCCCGCACCCCCAACCTGTGGACGTACCCGGAGCGGGTGCTCGGCTGGGCCGCCTACTCCCAGCAGAAGACGGACCCGGCGACCGGGGCGACCGTCAGGGCCTTCACCGTCGGCGACTGGCCCGCCTCCGGCGCGCCGGCCGCCGAGCCCGCGCACGACACGTTCTGCAAGCCCACGGTCAACGACTGCGACATCACCAAGCCCCGCAAGGTCGCGGGCTCCAGCCAGCCCGAAGGGCCTTGCCAGCGGGACGACTTCAAGTGCTGGTGGCACCAGCCGGTGAGCTGGACCGACTGCACGGCGACCTGCGGCACCGAGGTGCTGAAGTACGCGGTGGGCGACCCCGAGCCGAAGGTCGCCGCCCCGCACCCGGCGGCCTGCACGTCCACGCTCCCGGCGGACGCCCTCATCGTGGACGACGTGCCGAACACGGTGAAGTTCCGGGTCGGCTCCGCCAACCCCTGTGCGGGCAAGCGGAACTGGACCAGCAGGGGCACGCTGACGTTCACCTTCGGGTCGGCGCAGCAGAACGGGGCGACCGTCCATCCCTCGAAGATCGACTTCCATCAGCTGGGGGCCGGGTTCGGTGGGCACTTCTGGCTGACCCACACGCGGGTGCCGTCGTACACCGACTCGGTGGTCACGGGTACCTGGACGCCGGACCGGAAGGTGGTCGGGGCGGCGGAGGTCATGGTGCATCTGCCGGACCACGAGGCGAACACGCCGTCGGCGACGTACCGGATCGATCTCGGGGACGGGATGGTCGTCGAGAAGACGATCTCGCAGGACACGGGTGGGAAGAACGCGTGGGTGCCGCTGGGGTCGTACGAGTTCAAGGGGACGCCGAGTGTGTCGCTGAGCTCGGCCACGGCTGACGGGACGGGGGATGCGTCGATCGCCTGGGATGCGTTGGCTTTCGTACCGGTGAAGCGGTAGGGGGGTGCCGCGACAGGTCTGTATCCCGGCCACAGCGCCGTCGTGGCTTGTCGCGCAGTTCCCCGCGCCCCTGAAGGCGCTTGCAGCGCCCGTCGTCAGTCCGCCCGGCCGACGGCGGGCGCTCCCGCGCGTGCCGCCTCCACGAACGCCGTGATCAGGGCCGGGTCCTTGACGCCCCGGCTCGCCTCCACTCCGCTGGAGACGTCGACGCCCCAGGGGCGGGTGACGTCCACGGCCTCGCGGACGTTCTCCGGGGTCAGGCCGCCGGCCAGCAGCCACTTCTCGCCCGCGGCCGCGATCTGCTTGCGCGACCAGTCCCAGGCGATGCCCGAGCCCGGCACCGGGGCGTCCAGGAGCAGCATGTCCTCGCCGAACTCCCCGCAGCGCGGGACGGAGTCGCCGAAGGCGGCGGCGCGGATCAGGGTCCAGCCGCCGGTGGCCAGGGAGGCGTAGTAGTCACGGTCCTCGGGGCCGTGCAGCTGGACGGCCCCGATGCCGGACTCGGTGGCGACGGAGCGTACGTACTCCAGGGGCTCACGGCGGAACACTCCCACCGTCAGGACGTTCTCCGGGACCCTGGTGGAAAGCCGGGCGGCCGTCGCGGGGTCGATGCGGCGCGGGCTGTCGGAGAACACGAACCCGATGGCGTCGGCGCCGGCCTCGACGGCCGTGTCGACGTCCTGCTCGGTGCTCAGGCCGCAGATCTTCACGAAGAGCGTCATGCCGCCCACCGTATCCAATTCCTATGTGTGAACAACGATCACATACACAGCCGTTGACGCGACCATGGCAAGCGCTTACCGTCCCAGGAACATCCGCAGAACGTCCGCGGAACTCGTGCCCCCGTCACCACACACCATGGAGACGAACGATGCGCCTGAGACCCCTCATCCCCTCCGTCGGCCTCCTCGCCGGCACGCTCGTCGCACTGTCCGGCACCACCACCGCGCAAGCCGCCACCACCCGGTACGAGGCCGAATCCGCCCCCGCCATCTGCACCGGAGCTGTCGAGACCGAGTACGCCGGCTACTCCGGCAGCGGATTCTGCAACGGCACCAACGCCATCGGCGCCTACGCCCAGTTCACCGTGTCCGCACCCGCAACGGGCACGGCGACCCTGAGCGTCCGCTTCGCCAACGGCACCACCACCGCCCGAACAGCGGACATCATCGTGAACGGCTCGACGGTCTCCTCGGCCTCCTTCCAGTCCACCGGCACCTGGACCGGCTGGACCACCAAGACGCTCACCGTCCCGGTGACCGCGGGCGGCAACACGGTCCGGCTCAACCCGACGACCGCGAACGGCCTGCCCAACGTCGACCACCTGGACGCCGAGACCTCCGGCACCACGACCCCGCCGTCGAGCAGCGCCCTGTACGTGTCACCGACCGGCACCGACGGCGCGGCCGGCACCGTGACCGCGCCCACCACGCTCACCTCGGCCATCAGCCGCGTCTCCGCCGGCGGGACCATCTACCTGCGGGGAGGGACGTACGCCTACTCCTCGACGGTGACCGTCCCGGCCGGCAGGAACGGCACCGCGGCAGCCCGCACCACGCTCTCCGCCTACCCGGGTGAGACGCCGGTGCTCAACTTCGCTGCGCAGAGCGAGAGTCCCGCCAACCGGGGCATCCAGCTCAACGCCGACTACTGGAAGCTCTACGGACTGGTCGTCGAGCGGGCCGGGGACAACGGCATCTACGTCGGCGGCAGCAACAACGTCGTCGAGCGCACCGTGACCCGCTTCAACCGGGACACCGGGCTCCAGCTCGGCCGGATCGCCTCCACCACCCCGGCGAGCCAGTGGCCCTCGAACAACCTGATCCTGAGCGCCGAGTCGCACGACAACGCCGACTCCGACGGCGAGGACGCGGACGGCTTCGCCGCGAAGCTGACCACGGGCACCGGCAACGTCTTCCGGTACGCCGTCTCGCACCACAACATCGACGACGGCTGGGACCTCTACACCAAGACCGACACCGGCCCGATCGGCCCGGTGACCATCGAGTACTCCCTGTCCTACGGCAACGGCACCCTCAGCGACGGCTCCCAGGCCGGAAACGGCGACCGCAACGGGTACAAGCTCGGCGGCGACGACATCGCGGTGAACCACGTCGTCCAGCACTCGCTCGCCTACGGCAACGGCCACCACGGGTTCACCTACAACAGCAACCCCGGCTCGATGACGATCACGAGCAACGTCTCCGTCTCCAACACCGAGCGCAACTTCAACTTCGAGAAGGGCACCTCGGTCTTCCGCTCCAACACCTCGTGCACCAGCGGGGGCAACGACCGGTACGCCGGTGACGCCGACAGCTCCAACCAGTTCTGGTCCGGCACGAACGGGTCCCGCTGCGCCGCGTACTCCGGTGCCCTGGGCTGGTCGTTCGCCTCGGACGGCAGCCTGGTGGTGACCTTCGGGGGCAAGCAGGTCACGCTGTAGCGCACGGAAAGGGACCCCGGCGCAAAGGCCGGAGTCCCTTTCGTCGCCCCTAGTGGGTGCGGCCTGGTTGGTGTGCCTCTCCAGTACGCAATGATCCCGCAAAGATCATTGACGGCAGGCCGAGGTCGTTGTGCCATCAAGGCGATGAGGAGGAGATGTTGAACACCACTATTCGCCAGGGCGCCGTTCTAGCCGCCACAGCCGGCGTCCTCGGCGTGCTCGCCGCCCAAGGTGCCGCGGCTGCCGCCACGCCGAAGAACGCCGCCCTCGGGTACACCTGCCGGTACGGAGCTGTGTCGGTCTCGGACGCTGCCGGATCGGTCGTACCCACCGCACAGAAGCCCGACGTTGCGCTCCACGCCAAACTCCGGCTCCACAACACCGAGAACACAACACTGACCAAGGCCTCGTACGTCTTCGCCATCGGCAACCTCATGAAGAACCGGGGCCCCGCGCCCCACGTTCGCTGGCGCGTCGGCAAGGGCTCCTGGCACTCAATGGCGCTGCACTGGAACAGCAGGACCAACGGCTCGCTGCCCCTGTGGAACTCACAGCCCCTGGCCGTGGGCACGATCCCCTCACGCGGCACTGTCACCACGGAAATCTCCGTGACTTTCCCCAAGAGGTCCATCAAGGCCGTCAACTACGACTTCCTGGACGTGCACAGCGGTGGATGCGGCAAGACCCGCCTGGACTGGTACACCGGCAACGGCTTCTCCTACTGGCCGTGGCATGGGACAGAAGGCAAGCCGGCCTGAGCTTCAGGCCAGGACTGCGGAGGGCATAGGCAGGGTGGCCAGCTGCGACACCGGCGGCAAGGCGTCCGCCCCCGGGATCGTCCAGCGCGCACCGGTCGCGCTCCCCACCCCGGCCTGCGGCCCGCCAGCGGCGCGGGCCAGTCGCTCGCGGATCCCACTCCGCGAGCGACAAGCACGCCCGGTTCTCCCGAGCCACGTGCAGGATCACCGCCGCTGACCGAAGCCAGGAGCATGAGGGACGTCAGCTTGCTGGTCTAGCCGAGCTTGGGCGCGGCCTGCTGGACGACCTCGAAGCTCCACAGGGTGGCGCCGGACGCGGCCGGCCTGGGGCGCTCGCCCTCACCGCCGCTCCCGTGCGCGGCCTGCGCCATGCCGGACATCCACTTCTGGAACGACTCCTCGTCCCTCCAGCGCGTGTAGACGAGGTAGGTGTCGGTGCCCTCGACCGGCCGCAGCAGCTCGAACCACTCGAACCCGTCCGAGTTCTCCACGCTGCCCGCCCGGGCGGCGAACCGCTTCTCCAGCGTCTCGCGCTGCTCCTCGGGGACCGTGAGTACGTTGATCTTGACGATGCTCATGTCCGTGATTGTGCTCCAGGGGGCGTCAGCGGGACGTCAGCGGGAGGCGGTCCGGGCGGGCACCTCGCCCTTCCTGTCGACGACCGCCCTCTCGATGACGGCGCTGGTGCCGGCCAGGGTTTCGGTCGTGATCCCCCGGTCCGGGTCGGTGATGTAGAAGCGGGAGCCGAGCAGGGCCAGGGTCTCCTTGTCGAAGATCCACTCGTAGCGGGTCGCGAAGCCGGTGTCGTCGAGGGTGATCGCGATGCCGTGCCGGCCGGTGGCGTCGACGGCGTCGGGGATCTCCCGTACGCCGGGCAGCCGGGCCGCCGCCCGGTAGAAGGCGGCCATGGTGGCGGGCGGCATCACCGTGCCGCCGATCAGATCGCCGATCAGGGAGAAGACCGCCTGGTCCCGCGACTCGCCCTCGACCGGCCTGGCCTCCTTGTACAGCCGGGCGAGCAGGGCGTCGGGATCGGTGGGCAGCGAGGCCAGCCACCGGTAGGTGGGGTGGGCGACCCCGACCGGGACAGGGTCGGAGGACTCGACCGGGATGAGTTGGCCGGGCATGATCGCGTCCTTTCCGCTCGCCCGGAGCCATCCGGTGATCCGGAGCGGGCCGGGGTCCTGGGCGGTCCAGTGCTCCTCCGTGTGCAGCGCACCGAGCTCGACCGGCCCGGTGAAGCTCCCCTTGTTCGAGCGGTCCAGTGTCCTGACGTACACGAACTGGTCGTCCCGCACCCGGATCGTGTCGCTCGCCATGGCGGCCGTCGCGATGCGGCGGAGGGTGACGGAGGCGCTGGGGGCCTCGGGGGCGGGGGTGTGTCCGCCGGTCGTGAGCGTGGTGATCAGGGCCCCCGCCAGGGCCGCGGAGACCAGCGGGAGCAGCACGGCCGGCCGGGCGAACCGGCGCCGTACGGAAGGCTTTTGGGCACGCTGCTTGTCGTCGTCGATGCGCTGCATCAGTACGTCCTTGAAGTGACGGTGACGCTCCGGCGGGAGGTCCCACTCCGCCGTGGCCGCCAGTTCCTCGGCCTCGTTCATCGGGTCTCCTCCTTCAGGAACAGGGCCGCGAGTGCGGCCTCACTGTCCATCCCTCCGTGGGCCGGGGGCGGTTCCGTCTCCGCGCTGAGCCGGGCGAGGCGGGCGCGGGCCCGTGACAGCCTCGACCGCACGGTGCCGACCGGGACGCCCAGGGCCTCGGCGGCCTGCCGGTAGTCGAGGCCGGCCGACACGCACAGGGCGAACACCTCACGGTCCTGACGGCTGAGCCGGCCCAGGGCGCGGTGCACCGCCGCGAGCCGCCGTGCGTCGTCGATCCGGCCGGCGCTCTCCTCGGCGAAGTCCTCCACCGGGCGCGGCTGCGGACTGCGGGCCAGGAAGGCGAGCCTGCGCCGCAGACCCCGGTTGACGTTGTACGCCTTGTGCGTGGCGATCCCGAGCAGCCAGGGCTTCAGCGAGCCGCCCTCCGGCTCGACCGTCTCCCGGGTCCGCCAGGCGGCCAGGAAGGTCTCGGACATCGCCTCCTCGGCCTCCGCCCAGTTCCCGGTCAGCCGCAGGGCGTGGTTGTACACGGCCCGCGCGTAGCGGTCGTACAACTCCCCGAAGGCCGCCCGGTCCCCGGCCCGTATCCGTGCCCGCTCGGGTTCCGCCGTCTCTGTTTCCCTCACACCCGTAACGCTCCGCTCCGCCGTGCCGAGTTCCTGTGCCCTGAGTCACATGGCGTGTGCCGTCGAGCGCATACGCTGCGGTCCCATGGAACAGCGCGAGGTCATGCAGAACGTCGTCGGGATCCTCACCGAGGCACTGGAGATGCGCCGGCAGGTGCGGGAACACCCGGATCGGCAGGCCTCGTTGACCGGTGCGGTCTCCGCGCTCCTCGTGGAGACCCTGCCCCGCATCCACCTGCCCGCCGACGCCAGCGGTCACGCGGCCGCGGACGCCGTCGTGGAGGAGCTCGGTCCCGCCATCGCGAGCATCGCCAACTGCTTCGCCTTCGCCTTCGTCCAGCTGGCCGAGGTCCATGACGAGGGCCGCACCGACACCTCCGCCGCGGAGGTCCTGCGGCGCATCTCGCTCCGGTTCGCGTCCGGGACCGGTGCCGGGACCGACTGAGGGAGCCCGTTCATATCCGCAGAGCACCTCGGATCACCGCCTGGGCAGTCCCAGCCGCCCCCGTGTCGCGATCAGCAGGACCAGCGCCGCCGCCGTCGCCGCGAGCAGCAGGGCCCGCGCCCCGTCGTGCTCGGACAGCGAGGGGAACATGTCCGTCCAGGCGATCGAGAGGTAGTTGTTGACGCCGGTGTGCAGCAGCATGACCAGCGGCATGCTCTCGCCGGACCGGTTGAACACCCACGTCATCACGAAGCTGAAGGCGATCGTCATCACGACGAACTGCACCGGCACGGTCCAGGACACGTGCGGCCCGCCACCCCACTCGGTCAGGAACAGCGGCAGGTGCCAGCAGCCCCACAGCACGCCGACGACGAGGGTCGCGATCAGGGGACCGTGGCGCTTCTGCATCCGCGGCATGGCGAACTCCCGCCACCCCGGCTCCTCCGCGAGCCCGGTGGTGATCATCTGGATCAGCAGTCCCGGCAGGTACGCGGCGAGGATCATCGCGGACGGCAGCGCGGGACCGCGGCCGACGAGCACGGCGGAGGCGACGGTCAGGGCGGCCGGCACGGAGAGCAGCACCACCAGGTACCAGCGCCAGCTGACCTTGAACCGCAGCATCCGGCGCCGCCAGGTCCGCAGGCCCGCGCGTCCTTCGGTGATCCCGGTGACGAGGAGCGCCGAGGCGATCGGGCCGAGGTAGGCGCCGGGCAGGACGCCGGTGAGCTGGCTGCCCGCGCGCCCGCCGGGGAAGGTGAACTGCCAGACGTCGAGGCCGTTGCGGGACAGGACGTACGGCGTCCAGGCGGCCCAGCTCAGGGCGAAGGCCAGGGTGAAGAACCAGGTCAGTGGGTTGCGCCGGATGCTTCCGCGCAGCCCTGCGGGCTCGTGCGGAACCGGACGGTTCTCGAGGGTGACGGGGGCTTGGACACTCACCGCGGATCCCTTCGTCGGGGGCTGATGTGATGTCTCCAGCACACCAGCGCGGCGCCCCCGGATCATTGCCGCGCACGCCCCGAATCCCCGTACAGCAGGCTGTACTTCAGCGGGTCCGGCGCGCGTCCTCCAGGTATCGCAGCACCGCCGCCACCCGCCGGTCCACCTGGTCGGTCGGCGCCAGGTCGAGCTTGGCGAAGATGCTGCGGATGTGCTTGTGCACGGCCCCGTCGGTCACGAACAGCCGCTCCGCGACAGCGCTGTTGCCCAGTCCCTCGGCCATCAGGGCGAGGACGTCCTTCTCGCGCGGGCTGAGCCGGGCAAGCCGGGCGTCCTGGTGGGACCGGGTGAACAGCTGGGCGACGACCTCGGGGTCGATCGCGGTGCCCCCGGACGCGACCCGGTGCAGCGCGTCGAGGAACTCCTCGACCCGGCCGACCCGTTCCTTGAGCAGATAGCCCAGCCCGCCGACGCCCCCGGTCAGCAGCTCGGTGGCGAAGCTCTGCTCGACGTAGGCGGAGAGCACGAGGACGGCGAGGCCGGGCCTGCGCCGCCGGGCCTCGACGGCCGCGCGGACCCCCTCGTCGGTGTGCGTGGGCGGCATCCGTACGTCGAGGATGGCCACGTCCGGTTCGTGCGCGTCGATGGCGTCGAGCGCGCCGTCGGCGGTGTCGGCCGTGGCGACCACGTCCAGTCCCTCGGCGCGCAGCAGCAGGGCGAGGCCCTCGCGCAGCAGGGGATCGTCCTCGGCGATCACGATCCGCATGGCAGGTCCACCTCCGGGGTCATGGGAGCGCTCCGGCCGAGCGCTCTCCTGTACGGCCTCGGGCCGCTCACGTACGGCCTTCGGACAGCTCGCGTACGGCCGTGCGGCCGCTCACGTCCCGCACGGCAGCTCCACCTCCACCACCGTCGGACCGCCGGCCGGGCTGGTCAGCCGGAGGCTGCCGTCGTGGGCGGCCACCCGGCGCCGGATGCCGGCGAGTCCGGAGCCGCCGTGCTCGTCGGCGCCGCCCCGGCCGTCGTCCGTGACCCGCAGCAGGAGCCGTGGGCCCGGGGCGCGGACCGTGACGGTGGCCCGGGACGCGCCGCTGTGCTTGGCGATGTTGGTGAGCGCCTCCGCGACGACGAAGTACGCGGTGGCCTCGGTGGAGGCCGCGCACCGCCGTGGCAGCTCCACGTCGAGGGTGCACGGCACCGGGCTCTCGGCGGCGAGTCCGGTGAGCGCCCCCGCGAGGCCCCGGTCCGCGAGCACCGGCGGCAGGATGGAGCGGGAGACGGTCCGCAGTTCCGCCAGCGCCTGTTCGGCGGCGGACTGGGCGCGCTCCAGGAGCTCGTCGGCGCCGGCCGGATCGCGGGCGACCATTCTGCGGGCGGCCCCGAGCAGCACGGTCACCGTGACGATCCGGTTCTGGGTGCCGTCGTGCAACGACCGCTCGATGCGCCGTAGTTCGGCGGCGTGGGCGTCCAGCGCGGCGGCCCGGGTGGCGGTCAGCTCGGCGACCCGCAGGGAGAGGTCGGCGTCGGGCCCTGCGGACAGGAGCCGGCGTCCCGGGCTCGCCTGGAGGCGGGCCAGGGCGGGGGTGAGCCCCAGGATGATGGCGATCCAGCCGACGCCGAGCAGGCACACGGCGAGGGCGTCCGGCCAGGAGTGCGCGACACCGATCCCGATGGAGGTGGCGGTCGCGTCCGTGGGAGCGAGCCGCCAGTACAGCGGAAAAGCGGTGTCCCGTACGGCGAGCAGCGGCAGCACGAAACCGAGCATGCCCAGCGGCAGCCCCACCGCCAGATGACGCAGCAGCCAGCGGAGTTCGCGCCGGGTGGTGGGGTCGGTGAGGGCGGCCCTCAGCCGCGCGGGCGGCCGGGCAGGGGCGATGACCTCGGGGCCCCAGCGGGCGAGCCGGGCGCGCTCCATGTCCGCCAGGGCGTGCAGCACCCGCACCCCTTTGGGCAGCGCCAGCCACAGGAGCACGAACGGCGCGAGGGTGGCCGTACCGAGTCCGGAGACCAGCTGGCCGAGGGCGGCGGCCGCGGTCGTCGCGGTGCCCACGACCAGGCCCTTCAGGTCGGCGGTGGCCATGGGAACCTCCTCTGGCTGGAGGACAACGACCCTAGGCGGAAGGAGAGTTCACCGCACGGCCGGGAGCGGGAAAGTACAGCCTGCTGTACCCCGGACCGGGCGGCGGGCGGGATCGGCCGGACGGGGTGCCGGCTCGTAGCGTCGTCGGCGTCGGGACCACCGACACCCACCGAGACCCACCGAAACCCTGGAGTGCCCCGTGAACCTCGTCCTGTGGCCCCTGCTCGTCCTCAGCGTGCTGGGCAACGCGATCGCGTCCTTCACCCCGGCCGACACCACCGTCCACCTGGCCTTCGGCACGGTCACCGCGCTGACGGCCACCGCCCTGGTCGTCCGCCGGGTGCGCACCGGCCCCTGAGGAACGGCTACTTGAGGCCGATGGCCGCGCAGTCCCCCGCGTACGGGGCGGTGCAGATCTGCTGTGCGGTGTAGACGCCGTCCTTGATGACCGTCTGCTCGATGTTGTCCTTGGTCAGGGCGACCACCGGCACCAGCAGCGACGGGATGTCGTTCTGGGTGGGGCTGTTGACCTTGTCGCGGATCAGGGCGTCGAACTGGAGGTCGCGGCCCTGGATCTTGTAGACCGCGATCTGCGCCGCGTTGGTGGCCTCCAGCAGGAACGACTTGTACACGGTCATGTACTGCTCGCCCGACACCACCCGCTGCACGGCGGCCAGGGTGGCGTCCTGCCCGGTCACGGGCGGGATCCTGGTCGCTCCCGCCTCCTTGAGCTCGTCGATGACCGCGCCCGCCATGTCGTCGTTGGCCGAGTAGACCGCGGCGATGTTGTTCAGGCCGACGGAGGCGATCGCCTCCTTCATGTGGGCCTTGGCCACCGACGGCAGCCACTCGCGGGTGTCGTACTGCTTGGCTATGACGACCTTGCCGTCGAGCTCGCTGTGGGCGCCCTTCTCGAACAGGGCGGTGTTGGGGTCGGCGGGCGAACCGTTCATCATGACGATCTTGCTGGACTCGGCCTTGTCGCCGAGCGCCTGGACGATGGACCGGCCCTGCACCTCGCCGACGAGTTCGTTGTCGTGCGAGACGTAGGCGTCGATCGGGCCCTGGGCGAGACGGTCGTAGGCGATGACGGGGATGCCCGCGTCCTTCGCCTTCCGGACGGACGGTTCGATGGCCGCGGCGTCGACCGCGTCCACCAGGATCACGTCCACCTTGTCGGCGACCATCTGCTGGAACTGCTCGCTCTGCCGCTTCGCGCTCGCCCCGGCGTTGGCGTAACTGACCTTGCCCTTGTTGTGGGTGAGGGTCGCCACCTCCCGCTTGATGAGGGGGTAGTCGAACCGGTCGAAGCGGCTGGTGTCCCGGTCGGGCAGGAGCAGCCCCAGGGTGATGTCGTCGCCCTTCTTGGGGGTCACCGCGGTGTCACTGCCGACGACTCCGCAGGAGCTGAGCAGAAGGGCCGACGCGCAGACGGCCACGACGGAGGGGACGGTACGCATGGCGATCCTGGGGGTGGGGGGCTGTCACGTAGGCGCAACAGTAGGTGCCCTCTCCCCCGATCAAACGCCCTGCCGTCTTCCTTCAAGGGATCACCACTCGGTGTCCGCAACTAGGCGCCGATGTGCGCATGTTGTGTGTCGGTGAGCGTGCGCACCATCAGGACGGCGGCGACGGCCGCGCCGACGACGGCGAGGTCGGCGAGCAGCAGCCCGGTCACCCCGTGGTAGGCGCGGGCGATGATCTCGTCGGTGCTGTCGTCGTACGTCAGCCCGACACCGGCGACCAGGCCGACCAGCCACAGCGCCCACCACACGTTCACGACGGCGGGCAGCTTGCGGCCCGGGGCGCTCTTGTGGTGGATGTCGGCGACGATGCCGCGCGGGAACCACAGGTTCACGACCGGGACGATCCACGAGGCGTAGACCCAGATGCCGGCGTAGCGGGGCGGCTCGCCGGACAGGGCGCGTGCGTTGTCCCGCATGCGCCACAGCCAGCCGATGAACAGGGCCGCGCAGAGCAGGACGAGGAGGTCGCCGACCGCGCTGACCAGGTGGTACGAGTTCTCCAGCGCGTTCAGCGGGCGGTGCCGGCCCTCGCCCTGGTCCGGCGGCCCGGAAGCGGGCTCCCCCGCCATGGCGAGCCGGACCTGCCACACGGCCCGCAGCGCCCAGGCGGCACCGGCGAGCCCGAGCCCGGCGACGGCGAGCCGGGCGGAGCCGCGCGCGGGGCGGAGGGCGGGTCGGACGGCGTTCTCGTTCATGTGGTCCCCCGGGGAGAAGATCGGTTCACCCTCTCATCGTTGCGCACCCTGGAAACGGTTCACGGAGGTCTGCTCGGCGGGGGGCGGAGCGAGCGGGAACTCGATCCTGTCGCTGCCTGTCGCTACCCATTCGGGCCGAATCGGCGATAATCGGACTATGAGTACGACGACGTTTGTCCTGGCGGCCACGTCGAGCGGAGTACTCAACGTGATCGCCGCCTTTGTAGGTGGCCTGTTCATCGCCGGTGCACTGGTGTGGGCGGTGCAGTTCGGCATGCGGGTCCAGGACCGCGAATCGCCGCGGCCACGCCTGGAGGACCAGCCCCGCCTTCCGGAGACGGGCCCCGTCCGCGAACTCCGGGAGATGCGGGAACCGGACGAGCTGTCGGACGCCACGGACGGGCAGGAACGGCTCCTGCCCCACCAGCTCCACCACTCGGGAACCCGACGAGGAAAGGACCAGCACCGCAAACGCTGGCTGCCCGGCTCCAGCGGAGGCTTCGGCAGCGGCGGCCTCGGCCACGTATGACGTGACTCGCGTCCCGGTCCCTGTCGAGTTCGGCAGGTGAGGGGTGGGGCGGGCTGTCCGGAGCTTGCGGTCCGGTGCCGCCGCGCTGCGGCCGGGACCCGCCGGGAACGATCCGTCGGGCCCGGCCCAGCGCATGCGCCCCGTCAGCCCCGCATGGCCGGCCTGTACACCGCCAGCGCCCAGATCACGAAGAAGTCGAGGCCGATCATGATGACCGACCAGACCGGGGCGTAGGGCAGGAACAGGAACTGGGCGAGCATGCTCAGGGAGGCCAGGAAGATACCGGTCATCCGGGCCCACCCGGCGCCCCGGAGGATGAACGCGCCGGTGACGGCGGCGACCACGCCCAGGCAGAGCAGGATCACGCCCCAGCCGGTGAGGCTGACCTTGTAGACGTAGTCGCCGACCCGGGCCCACACGTCGTCCTCGGCGAGCAGGGATATGCCCTGGAAGATCGCGAGGACGCCGTTCATCAGCATCAGCACACCGGCGAAGACGACCCCGCCGGAGGCCCACGCGGCCTCGGTGGGCGTGAACCCGGGGCCCGGCGCGGTCGCGGACGTGCCCGCCGACGCTTGCTGCTGCCCGCCGGCGGACGGCTCGGTGGCGTGCGGTTGCTGTGTCATGGCCGTGTTCCACCTTTCGTGATCGAGGTGCTTCGACCATCCGGCGCAACGCGAGCGCCCACCACGGGGGTGGGCCATTCGGGTGACGTCGGGCGTGCGGCCGTACGGCAGCGGCCCTTCACTGGAGGAACCGCATCCTGGGAGGCGAGATGACCCGCTGGACGACGCCCGCGCTGCTGGCGGCCCTGGCCCTCACCGGACTCACCGGCCTCACCGGCCTCACCGCCTGCTCCGACGGCGACAGCCCGTCCTCCGTGGCGAGCAAGGTCGCCTCGGCCGCCTCCTCGGCCGCCTCCCGGGCCGGGGACGCCGTGTCGTCGGCCACGGCGGAGGCGGGCCGGCGCTTCGACGACATCAAGAACGGCGTCGACGCCAAGGACGACGTACGCCTCGCCTCCCCCACGACGGCCGCCGACGGACGTACGACGGTGGAGGTCACCGCGACCAACCGCGCGGACTCGGCGAAGTCCTTCGCCGTCCAGGTCGACTTCACCGGCCAGGACGGCAAGCTGCTCGACGTGGTCGTGGTGACGGTGTCGGACGTCCCGGCGGGCGGCACGGGCAGCGCGACCGCACGCAGCACGCACGCCCTGTCCGGGAAGGCGGCGGCGAAGGTGTCGCGGGCGGTCCGCTACTAGAAACACCCACTGGAACCGCCAGAACCCTGAAACCCTGAAACCCCGTCAGTTCACGCCATCCAGAAGAACACCGCCGTCATCCGCTTCTCCGCCAGCGTCCCGCCGAAGTAACCGGTCGCGCTGTGCACGAGGTTGGCGTTGTACAGCAGCAGCCGGTTGTACTTGTGCGGCACCCGTACGTCCTCCTCGAAGGCGTCCGGCGCGACGAACCGCGTGCCGAGGGCCTCGACGAGGTTGTTGTGCGGGGCCTGCACCACGTTGCCGCCGAGCCGGCCGCCCGGCATGGACTGCCGGTAGAAGCTCGTGCCGCAGTCCTTGGGGACACCCGGGTTCAGGTACAGCACGGCGGCGTACCGGCACAGCGCCCGGGAGTCGGTGTGCGGCCGGGGCTCGCTCTCGCCCTCCCCCACGACCTGCACGCAGTTGTGGTTGAGGGTGCCGCCGCCGGGCGCCTGCTGCACCCAGAGCTTCGGGGCGCCGGTGGCCTTGCGCACCAGCCCCTCCACCCGGGCGAGTTCGGCGGGTTCGAGTCCGGGCATGGTCCGCAGTCCGGGCCACGTCTCCGAGGTGTACGGATGTCCCTTCACCCAGTCGTCCTTGGCGAGACAGCGTTCCCGTACGGCGTCGACGTCCGGGAGCACGTCGTCGAGGACCCAGTAGTCGCGGCCCTTGGTGGGCTTGCGGTAGGGCAGGACGGGCAGCGACCGCTGTCGTGGCATGGACATGCAGCGAATCTAGGCGCGGAGCCCGCCGACTCTCTCCCGTGATTTGCCCCGGACTTCCCCGTGAGTCACCCGTGAACTGGTCAACGAAGGGTCAACCGGGGAAGAGCCGCTGAACACCGGCGCCCCCGTGTGCGTACTCCTGTGCGTTCGACCCGGCTGCCGGCAGGGTCACCGATCGGGCAGGAGGCACGGTGCCACTCTCGCGCAACGCGATGGGAACGCTGTTCGTAGGCGGAGCCCTCACGCTGACCCTGGGCGCGCTCGCGTACCCGTCCATGCTGGGTGTCAGCCAGGCGGCCACCGCACAGGACAGAATCATCGCGCAGACGCAGTGGGGGCCGCTGACCGAGCAGGACCGCGACTTCGTCGTCAAGGTGCGGGCGGCCGGTCTGTGGGAGTACCCGCTGGGTCAGATCGCCCAGCAGAAGGGGACGACCCCGGAGGTGAAGGAGGCCGGAAAGCACCTCATCGACGGACACGCGGCCCTCGACGCAGCCTGCCGCAAGATCGCCCCGATGCTCAACATCACCATCCCGAACGTGGCGAGCCCGCAGCAGGTCGGCTTCGTGAACACGATCGACTCCAGCTCCGGCCAGCAGTTCGACTCGAACTTCGCCAACATCCTGCGCGTGACGCACGGCTCGATCTTCAACGCGATCGCGAAGATCCGCTCCACCACCAAGAACTCCCTGGTGCGCTCGCTGGCCGACATGGCCAACGACACGGTGCTCGACCACATGACGGTCATGGAGAAGACCGGCTTCGTCAACTTCGACCAGGCCCTGTTCATGCAGACCACCCCGCCGAAGCTGCCCGCCACCGACCTCACGCCGCCGGCCCCGCAGCCGGGCGCGCCGATGGTGGTGCTGACCCCGCCGCCGAACCCGACGTCCACCCCGCTCGGGATCCCGGGCGAGAACAACGCGAACGGCGGCGGCGCCGCCCCGGCCGCGGGCGCCTCACCGACGGTGGGTTAGCCCTGGCCGAGCCAGACCGTGGTGTCCGGTCCCAGCAGCCCGTTCCCCAACGGGCTGCTGGCGAGCAGTACTTCCCCTTCGGGAAGCGGGACCGCGGTCTCCGACAGATTGGTGACACACCGCCAGCCCTCGTGCCGGACGAAGTCCAGCACCCCGGCCGGGGCGGTGTCCGCCCAGGTCAGGTCCTCTCCCTGGAGGAGTTTGCGGCGCAGTCGCAGGGCGGTGCGGTACAGCTCCAGCGTGGAGCCCTCCGTGCCGTTCTGGGCCTCGACAGCGTACTCGGCGAACCACTCCGGCTGCGGCAGCCAGGCACCGCCCGCCCCGAAGCCGTACGACGGCCCGGTCGTGGTCCACGGCAGCGGCACCCGGCATCCGTCGCGCCCCTTGCGCACCCGTCCGGTCTGCTCCCAGATCGGGTCCTGGAGCACCTCGAAGGGCAGGTCGGCGACCTCGGGCAGGCCGAGTTCCTCGCCCTGGTAGACGTACGACGATCCCGGCAGCGCCAGCATGAGCAGCGTCGCCGCGCGAGCGCGTCGCAGCCCCTGGGCGAGGTCGATCGCGGGCGCCTGGCCGCCGGCCAGCAGCCAGGCGTTCTCGTCGGTGCCCGGCGGCAGCACCAGGCGGGAGGCGTGCCGTACGACGTCGTGGTTGGAGAGCACCCAGGTCGCCGAGGCGTGCGCCGCGCGCGCGGTGGCCAGGGAGTCGGTGATGACCTGGCGCAGCGCGTCGGCGTCCCACGGGGTCTGGAGGTACTCGAAGTTGAAGGCCTGGCCGAGTTCGTCGGCGCGGGCGTACAGCGCGCGGCGGGCGCCCGGCACCCAGGCCTCGGCGACGGCCGTGCGGGGCGGGGTGTAGGAGTCGAGGATCGTGCGCCAGTCGCGGTAGATCTCGTGGACCTCGTCGCGGTCCCAGTAGGGGTGGCTGCCCGGCGGCAGGCGGTCCAGGGCCTCCTCGGCGACGCCGGGCAGGTCGCCGAGGTCGCGCAGCGGCTCGGTGAGGTCCTTGACCAGGGCGTGGGCCACGTCCACCCGGAAGCCGTCGACCCCGCGGTCGGACCAGAACCGCAGGGTGGTGCGGAAGTCCTCGCGGACCTCCTCGTGGGACCAGTCGAGGTCGGGCTGCTCGGGGGCGAACAGATGCAGGTACCACTGCCCGTCCGGCACCCGCTGCCAGGCGCTGCCGCCGAAGACCGACTGCCAGTCGGTCGGCGGGAGTTCGCCGTGCGCGCCGCGGCCGTCCCTGAAGACGTACCGCGCGCGGGCGGCGGAGCCGGGTGCCGCCGCAAGGGCCTCCTCGAACCAGACGTGCCGACGGGAGGTGTGGTTCGGGACAAGATCGACGATCACTTTCAGGCCGAGCCGGTGGGCCTCGGCGACCATGGCGTCGAAGTCGTCGAGGCTGCCCAGGCGCGGGTCGACGTCCCGGTAGTCGGCCACGTCGTAGCCGCCGTCGGCGAGTTCGGAGGGGTAGAAGGGGCTCAGCCACAGGGCGTCGGCGCCGAGGGCGGCCAGGTGGCCGAGGCGTTCGGTGACGCCTCTGATGTCCCCGAGGCCGTCGCCGTCCGCGTCGGCGAAGCTGCGGGGATAGACCTGGTAGACGACGGCCTGCCGCCACCAGTCGGGGTCCTTGCCGGAGAGGTCGGGCGTGGTGGTGCGGGAGATCACGCGGGCTCCTCTGATGTGCGGGCATTCCGTGCGATGGCGAATTCGCGCAGGCGATCCGGTGGACGACAAATTGGGCGACAAAGGGGATATCTGTCCACTCGCCGGAAATTCAACCCGGGCTTTACCGGAGTCGATCATTCCCGGTGTGTCGAAATTGTGACGGCTTTCGAACGGGCCTTGTATCACCGCAGGTTGACAGCATTCAGCCGGAGAACCACGATGTGTGAACACCGTGGCGCATGTGACCAATGAGCCCAGTGTCTCTGATGCTTCCTGTGATCACTCACTCTCATCCTGACGGGATACGTATGTCCATAGCGAGACGTGTCACCCTTCGGCGTCTGCTGGGGACGGGCGCCGCGACGCTCGCCTTCTCCGCCGCCCTCGCCTCCGTCGCCTCGGCCTCCGACTGCCCCGGCGGCAAGGGCTGGGGAGACGGCGGACACTACAAGCCAGGCACGGGCGCCGGCTCGAAGACCGAGACCGACCGCTGCGAGTTCTCCCTCGACGGCAAGAACTTCTTCGCCTCGGTCAAGGTCGACGACCAGAACCTCAAGCCGGGCGACGACGGCAAGGTCCACGTCAAGGTCCGCGCCGCGGGCGACGCCACCACGTGCACCGCCTCCCTCGCGTCCTACCTCGCGCACGGCCCGACGTTCGCCACCTCCGGCGAGCAGGTCTTCCACGACTTCGACAGCGTGACCGTCAAGGCCGGCGCCGTCGACACCCTCGACGTCGCGATCCCCGACGCGGGCTGCTTCGGTCAGGTCGACCTCTACCGCGGCAACACGAAGTTCGACGGCAAGCTCGACGCCAAGGACGGCTTCCCGCACGGCGACCTCCCCAAGGGCCCGGACCACCCGGTCATCAAGGACAAGCTGATCGCGGCCTGGAACGGCGGCACGAAGGACTGCACGACCACCGAGACCACGCCTCCGGCGACCCCGCCGGCCTCGGAGACCACTCCGCCGGCCTCGGAGTCGACCCCGCCGGCCTCGGAGTCCACCCCGCCGGCCTCCGAGAGCACGCCTCCGGCGTCCGAGACCCCGGGCACGGACTCTCCGACCCCGTCGGCCTCGGAGTCCACGTCGACCCCGGGCGCCCCCACCCCGAACGGTGGCGGCGGCGACAACCTCGCCGAGACCGGCGCCAGCAGCAACACGCCGCTGATCGCGGGCGGCGCGGCGGTGCTGCTCGCGGGTGGCGCGGGCATCGTCCTGGCGACGCGTCGCCGCAAGGCCACGCGCTCCTGACCCATCCTCCGAAGGGGTCGTCCCACCGGTTCACGGTGCGGGCGGCCCCTTTGGCGTGTTCGGGGCGAGACGGTTCCGGCGACCCTGGCCCAGAAAATCGAACACATGATTGAATTCGGTCATGCGATCGTTCCCCGACGACCTCGCCCGGACTCAGCTGGAGTGGAGTGCCACGTACCGGCGCCTCGCCGAGCACCCCGGCCGCACCGAGCTGCGCCGACGCCTTTACCGGCTGTCGACCGAGCTGTTCTTCCATCCCCACTGGGAGCGCCGGCGCCCACGCCCCGCGGAGTGGTGGGAGCTGCGCGACCAGGCGAGGGGACGGCCCGACCGATGACGGACCGAAGTGCGGGACCGTACACCGCGGACGATCCTGAAGACATGTCCGGCCCGATCCGAGTGATCGTCCATCCGCCGTCCCCCACCGGCGGCCGCCGCGTACGCGTGGACGGCGAGATCCTGGGCCTCGCCCACAACCTGGCCGACGTGGCCGAATTCCTCCGCCGAGCGGGCCTGGAGATCGACGCGGCGGAGGTCGCCCAGTCGAGCTGGATCGACTGGCGCGGCGTGGGCCCGGAACGGTGGGGACCGGAGGAGTGAGGCGGGGCGGCCGGTTCCGGCCGCCCCTCCAGGACACCTGCTTCCTACGACATCGCTTCCTAGGACACCTGCTTCAACAACCCCCGTACCGCCTCGTCCACGACCCGGTACCGCACCACCCGCCCCTCCTTCTCCCCCGCCACCACCCCGGCCGCGCGCAGCAGCCGTAGCGCCTGCGAGACGGCCGGGTCGTTCATGCCCGTGGCGATCGCGAGGTCGGAAACCGCGAGCGGGCCGGTGCGGTGCAGGGCGAGGAGGAGGGAGAGGCGGTTGGGGTCGGCGAGGAGGGCGAAACGGTCGGACCAGGTGCGGACGTCGTCCGGGTCGCCGATCGCGGCGATGGCGTCGCACACCCGGTGTCCGTCGATGGTGCGGCGGTCGGCTCGGTCGGCCGGGACGAGGTGCATGGGGCTCATCCTCGCAGGCGCCCCTGTGTGATCTTCCATACCTGCGCAGGTGCGCAGCTATGCAGGGGAGGCCGGCACCCCCTACGGTGGGCGGGCCGTGGTGCTCGGGAAGCCGGTGACGACCCCTCAAAGGTCCAGACCGGCGCGGCCCTCGCCACTGTGATCGGGAAGTGTCCGTGCCGTCGAAGCCACTGGTCGTACGACTGGGAAGGCAGGCGCGGACACGCACGACCCGTAAGCCAGGAGACCGGCCACGGCACGTCAGGAACTGATCCACGAGGTGTTGGAGCTGACCGTATGACCGAGCCTGCCCTGTCCAAGGCCACGCCCCCCACGACCGGTGCCGGTACCGGTGCCCCCACCGGCTTCCGCTGGCGGCGCGAGGACACCGTCAAGACCGCGGGACTGCTCGCGGTGATCACCGCCCTGCACGTCGTCGCGTTCGGCATCCTCTTCCTGCTCGTCGTCCCCGCCCACTACGAGGTCGGCACCAAGGCCTTCGGCGTCGGACTCGGCATCACCGCCTACACCCTGGGCATGCGGCACGCCTTCGACGCCGACCACATCGCCGCGATCGACAACACCACCCGCAAGCTGATGGCCGACGGCAAGCGGCCGGTGTCCGTGGGGTTCTGGTTCGCGCTCGGGCACTCCAGCGTCGTCGTCGTGCTCGCCACGCTCATCGCGGGCGGCACCCAGCTGGCCGGCAAGGTGATGAACGAGGGTTCCAGCACCCACCAGGTGCTCGGGTTCCTCGGTACGACGATCTCCGGCACCTTCCTCTATCTCATCGCCGCCCTCAACCTGGTGGCCCTGGTGGGCATCCTGAAGGTCTTCCGGGCGATGCGGTCGGGGTCGTACGACGACAAGCAGCTGGAACAGCACCTGGACTCCCGGGGGTTCATGAACCGGATCCTCGGGCGGCTCACCAAGTCCATCACCCGGCCGGGGCAGATGTTCCCGCTGGGCTTCCTCTTCGGTCTCGGTTTCGACACCGCGACCGAGGTCACGCTGATGGTGATGGCCGGTTCGGGCGCGGCCGCCGGGCTCCCCTGGTACGCGATCCTCTGCCTGCCCCTGCTCTTCGCCGCCGGCATGAGCCTGTTCGACACCCTCGACGGCACCTTCATGAACTTCGCCTACCAGTGGGCCTTCTCCAACCCGGTGCGCAAGGTGTTCTACAACCTCGCCATCACCGGCCTGTCCATCGCGGTCGCCTTCTTCATCGGCACCATCGAGCTGGTCGGTGTCCTGCACGACAAGTTCGACCTCACCGACGACCTCACCACCTGGATCGCCGAGATCGACCTCGACAACGTCGGTTACGTCATCGTCGGCCTGTTCGTAGTGGTGTGGGCGGCGGCGATCGCTTACTGGCGGCTGGCGAAGGTGGAGCAGCGCTGGAGCGTGGGCAGTTCCTGACCCGGCGGGCTCACCCAGCCCAGCGGGCTCACACCCCCTCCACCGCCGTCAGCCACAGCTTCACGTACCGCTCCACGTCCACGCCCAACCCGACGTCCACCAGGGTCACTTCGCGCTCCCCGTCGTGGATCTCGGACTCTCCGGGGCGGCGACGGCGGTCGACGACGGTCTGGCCGCGGGTCGGGCCCGGGGCCAGGCTCACCTCCACCGGGAGGAGTTCGGTGGTCAGCCCGTCGGGGTCGACGACCGCGCAGACCGCGCCCGCGTCGCCGAGCCCGCCGGTGGGCGTGGGGTCGCCGGTACTGGCCGGGTCACGGTGGGCGAGCAGTGCACCGGCCATGCGCAGACTGGGCTCCGCGCTCGCCCGCAGCCGCTGCACGTCGGCGGCGGGGACGACGACCCGCTCGAAGACGTCGAGGCCGTACATCGTGATCGGCACGCCCGCGGTGAGCAGGACGGCGGCCGCCTCGGGGTCGTGCCAGACGTTGAACTCCGCGACCGGCGTGGCGTTCCCGGTCGCCACCGCCCCGCCCATGAACACGATCCGCTCGATGTTGCGCACCACCTCGGGGTGGGTGCGCAGCAGCAGCGCGATGTTGGTGAGCGGCGCGGTGGGGATCAGGGTGACCGGCCGGGGCGAGGCGAGGATCTCCCGCCGGAGGAGGGTCACCGCGTCCACGTCCACCGCCACCCGGGTCGGCGCGGGCAGCCCCAGGTCGCCCATCCCGTCGAGCCCGTGCACGTGCTGCGCGGTGCGCACCGGCTCGATCAGCGGCCGCTCGGCACCCCGGGCGACCGGGATGTCCCCGGCTCCGGCCTGCTCCAGCACGGTCAGGGTGTTGCGGACCACGCCGTCCACGTCGGTGTTCCCGGCGACACAGGTGACCGCGCGCAGGTCGATGCCGGGATGCCGTACGGCGAACAGCAGGGCCAGGGCGTCGTCGACACCGGTGTCGCAGTCGATGATCACCGGAATGGGCTGACCGGTCACGGCGGGGTCCTTTCCCTCACTGGCGTACGTGTACGTCGCTGACGTGTGCCGGCGTACGGGACCGACCTTACGCAGCCGCCCAGAGTTCGGCCCCGCGATCAGCGGCCCGTGCGCCGATCCGCCCCAGCAGCTCGGCCACGGGCACGGCTCCGGGCCTGCGCCCGTCCCGCAGCCGCACGGCCGCACGGTCGCCGTCGGCCTCCCGCTCCCCGATCACCGCCAGGTACGGCACGAGCCGCGCGGCACGGACCCGGGCACCGAGGGTCCCGCCGCCGCAGCCGGACAGCTCGGCCCGGACACCGCGCGCCCGGGCCCGCCGTACGACGTCGAGGGCCTGCTCCTCCTGCCCGTCGCCCACCGGCAGCACCGCGAGCTGCACGGGCGCGAGCCAGACGGGAAAGGCACCGGCGTGCGCCTCGACGAGATGGGCGACGGCTCGCTCCACACTCCCGATGATGCTGCGGTGGACCATCACCGGCCGGTGTTTCCTCCCGTCGCTGCCGATGTACCGAAGGCCGAAGCGCTCGGGCTGGTGGAAGTCGATCTGGACGGTGGAGAGGGTGGACTCACGGCCGGCGGGGTCGGTGACCTGGACGTCGATCTTGGGCCCGTAGAAGGCGGCCTCGCCCTCGACGGCCTCGTGGTCGACCCCGTCCAGGACCTCCTCGAGCAGACCGGTGGCACGGCGCCACAGCTCCGGGTCGGGAACGTACTTGCCCCGGCCGTCCTGGCCGCCGCCCGGCAGGGAGAGCCGGTACCGGGTGGCCCGGATGCCGAGGTCGTCGTAGGCCCGCCGGATGAGCCCGAGGGCGGCGCGGGCCTCGGCCACGGCCTGGTCGGGGGTGCAGAAGATGTGGGCGTCGTTGAGCTGGATGGACCGCACGCGGGTGAGACCGCCGAGCACGCCGGACGGCTCGGAGCGGTACATGGCCCCCAACTCGGCGATCCGCAGCGGAAGTTCGCGGTAACTGTGCGACCGGGACCGGTAGATGAGGGCATGGTGCGGGCAGAGACTGGGCCGCAGCACGACCTCCTCCCCCTCGCCGCCTCCCATCCGCATGGGCGGGAACATGTCGTCGCTGTAGTGGTCCCAGTGCCCGGAGATCTCGTACAGCTCCCGCTTGCCGAGCACGGGCGAGTACACGTGCCGGTACCCGGCCTCCCGCTCGACCTCCCGGACGTACTCCTCCAGCAGATGCCGTAAGACGGCCCCGTCGGGCAACCAGTACGGCAGCCCCGCGCCCATCAGCGGGTCGGTGTCGAACAGACCGAGCTCTCGGCCGAGCCGGCGGTGGTCGTGCATGGGTTTCTCCCTCACTCACAGGGGGCGAGGGAACCCGACGGTCACGGCAGAACCCCGGGGCACTCGCCCCGGGGCTTCGGACTGCGTCAGCTGGCAGCGCGCCGGGGGTGATCCGGCGTCGTCGTGATGGACGGGAGTGCTTGGGCGCGCTGCATGGGGCGAGGGTAGGGGGTGGCGGAGGAGCGGGGCGAGGGGTTTTTGCCTCAATTGCCAGGCGGGTCGAATGGTCCTTGCCTTGTCTCAGCCGCCGGGCGGGTCGAAGGTCTCCACGTCCGTCCGGAACACGTCCTGCCCTGGGCTGGCCGGCGCGACGAGGACGACGAAGTCGGGCAGTGCGGTGGCCGAGGGAGTCCCGTCGTCGTCGACGCCGCAGACCTCGTCCTCCCAGGCGATCAGGTGGATCACCACCGAGTACCGCCCCGCGGGCAGCTCGAACTGAACGATCTCGGGCCACGCCTGCGCACCCACCGCCTCGATACCACTGAGCCACAGCCGCCCCGACGAGGAGAAAAGGTAGGCGTCCGAGCTGAGCAGCCCGTGCGCACGCTCCCGTTCCGTCAGCTGGGCAGGCCGGTCGGGGCCGCCGAAGCGCACCAGGACCGCGAAGGCACCGTCGTTGCGGATGTTGATGGGCACCAGGGAGCCCGCCCTGATGTGGCGCCGGACGTCCTCGTCCGCCCCGAGCCGGAGGTTCCACGTCTCATGGTCCACGACGTCGGTGAAGCTCTCCGGATCCCACAGAGCGAGCATCCCGGCATCGGTCGCCACGGTCTCGGCGGGGCGGGGCGTAGGAGTCACGGCGAAATCCTGTCACGCACGGGGACCAGCCCCTCCCCGGCGGACCAAGTAGCTTCTTGACCCTCACACCGTGTCAGGCGGTCAGCTCGGAGACATCATGTTCACCATCGGAGACTTCGCCCGGCACGGCCGCGTCTCGGTCCGGATGCTGCGTCACTACGACGCGACCGGACTGCTGCGACCGGCTCACGTCGACCCCGCCAGCGGCTACCGGCACTACACCGCCGCCCAGCTCGCCCGTCTCAACCGGATCATCGCGCTCAAGGACCTCGGATTCACTCTCCAGCAGGTGCGGGACATCGTGGACGAGAAGGTCGGTCCCGAGGAACTGCGCGGCATGCTGCGGCTGCGGCGGGCCGAACTGGAGACCGCGATGGCGGCCGCGGCGGCACGGCTGGTGCAGGTCGAGGCGAGGCTCCGGGCCATCGAGAGCGAGGGGCACATGCCCACGAACGACGTTGTCATCAAGAGCGTCCCTGCCGTCCGGGTGGCGGAACTGACCGCGACGGCGGCGAGTTTCGAGCCCGAGGACATCGGCCCGGTCATCGCACCGCTCTACGACGAGCTGTTCCGGCGCCTGGACGCGGCGGGCATCACGCCCACCGGCCCCGGCATCGCGTACTACGAGGACGCGGCGGAGGGCGGAGGCAGGATCAGCGTCCACGCCGCCGTCCAGGTCTCCGCCCCGCTCCAGGTCTCCGCCCCGCTCCACGACGGCACCGCCCTCCACGACGGCACCCAACTCCCGGACGGCACACCCCTCCAGGACGGCACCTTCCGGATCCTCGACCTGCCGTCCCTCGACGAGGCGGCGACCATCGTGCACCGCGGCTCGATGGACACCGTGCTCCCCACCGCCCAGGCTCTGGCCCGCTGGATCGACGCCAACGCCTACGAGTCGACCGGCTACCCCCGCGAGATCAACCTGGAATGCCCGGAGAACCGCGACGACTGGGTGACGGAACTCCAGACACCGGTGACCCGGTCCTGACCGATCTCTTCACCTCGGCCTGCGCCACCTCGCGAGCCGACGCCGATTTCACTCGAAGGCGCCGCAGCCTCCACCGACAGCTGCTCAGCACCGTGGGCGACCGGGCAAGAGGGCGTGGTCGCCCCCCTACGCCGCCGCAACGCCCAGGAAGCGCAGCACCGCCAGCACACGGCGGTGGTCGGCGTCGGCCCTGGGCAGGTCGAGCTTGGTGAAGATGCTGTTGATGTGCTTGGCGACCGCGCTCTCGCTCACCACCAGCTCGGCGGCGATCCCGGAGTTGGACCGGCCGCCCGCCATCAGCTCCAGCACCTCCCGCTCGCGCGGTGTCAGCCGGTCGAGCGGATCGCTGTGCCGGCGCACCAGCAGCTGCGCGACCACCTGCGGGTCGAGCGCGGTCCCCCCGGCCGCCACTCTGCGCACCGCCTCCGCGAACTCCTCGACGTCGGCGACCCGTTGCTTGAGCAGATAGCCGACGCCCGAGGTGTTCGTGGCGAGCAGATCGGCGGCGTACCGCTCCTCCACGTACTGCGACAGCAGGAGCACGGCGGTACGCGGGTACTGCCGACGGATCACCAGCGCGGCACGTACGCCCTCGTCGGTGAAGCCGGGCGGCATGCGCACGTCGACCACGGCGATGTCGGGCCGGTGCTCCTCGACCGCCGCCAACAGCCCCTCCGCGTCGGCGACCTGCGCGCACATCTCGAAGCCGGCCGCCTCCAGCACCTTGACCACGCCGATGCGCAGCAGGAGGGAATCCTCAGCGATCACGGCGCGCACGGCAGCTCCACGGTGACGACGGTCGGGCCCCCGGCGGGGCTGCGGCAGGAGAACGTGCCGTCGACGGACGCGACGCGCTGGGCCAGCCCGGCGAGCCCGGTGCCGCCGGCCACGGCGAGATCCGCGCCGCCCGCCCCGTCGTCCGCGACGACCACCAGCAGTGTCTCCCCGATCCGCTCGACGGTCACGTCCGCCCGGCTCGCCTGGGCGTGTTTGACCACGTTCGTCAGGGCTTCGGAGACCACGAAGTACGCGACGGCCTCGACCGTGGGCGAGGGGCGCCGCGGCAGGTCCACCGCCACGCGCACCGGGATCGGGAGGCGGGCGGCGACCCCGGACAGCGCGGCGTCGAGGCCGCGGTCCTCGAGGACGGCGGGATGCAGACCGCGCACCAGGTCGTTCAGCTCGGCGATCGCCTCCTTCGCCTCGCGGTGCGCCTCGTCGATCACCCTGCGAGCGTCTTCCGGCAGGTCGCCGAGGGTGGCTTTGGCCAGGCCCAGGTTCACGGCCAGCGCCACCAGACGCTGCTGTGCGCCGTCGTGCAGGTCGCGCTCGATCCGCCGCCGCTCGGCGTCGGCCGCGTCGACCACGCCGGCCCGGCTCTCGGCGAGGTCGGCGACCCGGCGGGCCAGCTTCTCCGTACGGCTGGGGCCGAGCAGGACCTCGGCCGCCCGGGTCTCCAGCCGCACCAGGGCGCCGGTCAGCCGGGGCCCGAGGCACAGCAGGGCGAGGCCGCCGGCGGTGATGTATGCGGCCTGCGTGGTGTACCCGAGGTCGGTGATCCGCCACTGCGTGGGCAGCGCCCAGATCCACACGTAGACGGAGGCGGCCACGAGAGCGGCGGCCCAGACGGCGAGGACGACGAGGTCCAGGACGGCGAACAGCGGCCCCACCACGGCGTGGTAGCAGACGTGCCGCCACAGGGCCCGGCCGGTCAGCCGGCGAACCACCGGTGTCCCGCTGGCGGCGGGACGCGGGAGATCCTCGCCGACGAGCGCCCGGTAGCGCCGCCGCTGCCCGGCGGTCAGCAACGGAGCCAGCACGACCGTGAGCAGCACGGGCAGCGGAGTCACGGCCACTGCGGCTGGCGTGCGCGCCGACGCCGCGATCGCGCCGAGCAGCCAGAGCCACAGGGGCACGATGGCGAGGTGAAGCGGCAGACCGGCGGCGACGAGCGCGGTCCGATGTCCCGCCCCGCGGAACGGCCGACCGGCCACCAGCCGCAGCCACGTGGTGAGGTGCATGCCTCAAACGCTAAAGCCGCAGACCATCCGCATGCCATGACGCTTCCGCCCGGTTCGGGGGTGCAGTTGTCTCCACCCCAGGTCGGAACCCTGCGTGACTGACGGCGCCCTGGTGTGCGCCGGAGGGTGGAGCACGTGAAGGAGAGATCCAGCAGGGAGCGGGGGAAGACGATGCGTCAACTGGTGCTGCACGATGAGGAAGTGGCCGGTGCCGAGGTCATCCCGCTCTACGAAGAGGTGGAGGAGCCGCGCCCGGCGCGGGGGATGCGGCGGGCCGGGTGGCTGCTGGTCGTCTGCGGGCTCGCGCTGCTGCCGTGGCTGTACGTGCTCGCCACCGGCCTGCCGGCCACCGCGACCGTGACGCACTGGCCGGTCGCCTGGGTCGGGCTCGACGCGCTGGAGGCGCTCGGCCTGATCGCCACCGGTCTCCTCGCCGCCCGCGGCGACCGACGGCACGCCCTGGCAGCGGCCGCGACCGCGACGCTGCTGGTGGTGGACGCCTGGTTCGACACCACGACCGCGGCCACGGGCGGCGACCTCGCCACCGCGATCACGATGGCACTCGGCGCCGAATTGCCGCTGGCCGCACTGTGCGCCCGACTGGCCCTACGAACGCTGAACCGACCCGCGTGACACCGCCCGCCCAGCCGCATGCCACGGAGCAGATCGATCCACCGGAGAACACCATGCTCCGCGTTGGCCGCCGTCTGCTGGATGGGCGACACGGCACCCTGTCCGCATGCCCAACCCGACCTGCTCGACGTGTCGTTGACGTTTCTAACAGCTGCCCGGATTGACGCCGTACTGCGACCGCGGCCGGGGGGCTGATCCTAGAGATCGGCTCAGGGGCTGACCTGCAGGCACTGCACATCGCCCCGCAGGTCGGGCCAGTGGGACGGCTCGATGTGCTCGACGTCCAGCAGGACATGCTCAACCGGGTGTTGTGCTGCGCCGAGCGCGACTGCCTGGCGACGATCAGGCCTACCCGTTCTCGGACGCACGTGAACAGCCGTACGCCGACGGGACATTCAATGCCATATACGTCTTGACCACACTCGGTGGGATCCCCCAGCCGGATCGGGTACTGCGCGAGGCGGCGCGGATGCTGGCACCAGCGGGCGGTTGGTGAGCGGCGAGTTCTTCGACCGGCACTGGATGACCTTCGGCCGGCTGCACCGGCTCGCCGACGCCACCGAGCCTCCACCTGACCGAGCGCCGCGGCCCAAGCCCGGCATTCCTGGCGCGTGGTAGGCCGCTCTGGGAGGCGAGCGGGCTCCGCCCCCACCGAAGCCGGCCACGAAAACTGTGGCGCGCCCGCAAGGTGAGAGGGGAGCAGCCCGGTAGGTCCTCAGCTGCGGGGTGACCCTAGGTTGGGGTCGGGTGCGAGGCGTAGGTCCCAGGCGCTGCGGAACCGCTCGGTCATGAGGTGTGCGCTACTGCGCGAGATTTCTAGTTCTAGGCGAATTGCAGCGAGGACGTCGAGGTCGCCGTCACTGTGCCCTCTTTCCTCTTGCTCTCGTGCGCGTCGCGGGAACTCTGACTGGACGAAAACCTGTAGAAGGGTCACGGCGAAGAGGGCATAGGTAGATACGTCCTCCCACACATCCGGAGCGTTTTCAGCCCTTGCACTCAGCGTGGAATTGGAGCTGATGAGCGTGGCCAATGCCATCTCGACCCGCTCGATGTCGTAGAGGTCAGTTGCATTCGCTTGCCGGATGAGGTTGGTAATGGTGTACAGGGTGTGGACCTTCCGACCATGCTCGGCCGTATGCGTACTTTCACCCAAAAGAAGACGAAACGACGAAAGAGCTTGCGAAATCTCTTCGAAGAGTAGAGTTGCCGCTATCGGAATAAGAGCGGCACTCTGAATTCGATGTCTAATCTCGACCATTTTTCGAGCATATCTGATGAGGTCACGCGGTATTCCGCCAGCTAGGGCATGAACGAGGGCAACGAACGGATCTCGGAAGCCAGGGACTCTCTGCTGAAGGAGTTCGGTGGCCTGGGACAGGTCGCGGCGGCTGACGTACTGCACCGCTTCGAGGGAACTTGCCGTGATGTCGCGGCTTGGAATCCCTCTCTGCATGAATGCGGCTCCGATGTCTTCAGACACGGTGAGGAGGAAGTACACGCCGGGTATGGCAAAAATGGCCTTGATTTCGGCAAGGAATGACTTCACCTGCTCGACGGAACCGAGGCGATCCAACTCGTCGATTCCGAGAAATACCTTCCATTTGTAGTTGCGCTCTTCGCTGCCGATACGGGTCAAGAGACCGCAAAAGTGACTGACTAGTTCAGGATATGAAAGAGCTCGCGAGGAGACTCCCGTCGTTCGACTTCCCCCAAGCGTCACCCCGACGACACCAGGCAGGCCCAGAGTGGTAGCGTTGCTCGCATTCTGGGTGTACTGCAATAGGCTGAGGTAGTTATTACATTCGGCGAGCAGTGCACGATGACGGCGATAGCGGCGGCGAAAGAGCTTACCTAGAACGCGGGATCGTGCGACAAGGATGAGGCTTACACTGACCAATACAACTCTGCTTATGAAAGGATGCTGTTTCCACCAATTCACGATGGTTCCCGTGACCGTATGCCAGGCGCTGGTGAGGGTTCCGACGAATTCTGTCGCCACCCACGCATAGGCGTCACGTGTGGGACCCCACAAGGCGAGCCCCAGACCCGCAAGCCCGAGGATGAGGTACACCCATCCAGGGAGCGCCCTCGAAACGCGCCGGAGGACGCCCGCGATGCGCGTCCGAACGATAAAGGGCCCTCGGGCGCGGTGGCCATACAGAGCAAGGTAGCTGCGGCAAACCTGCTGGAAAAGACTGACCAGAAACTCTTCCGGCCTATAGTTGGCGGGGGTTTGAACGGTGACGTGAAAATTCGGGGCTTGAACGGTCGAATCCAGGGTTCCCTCGCATGCCTTACGAAGAAGCGTCGATTTTCCCACACCACGGGGGCCGCATATGGCGATAGCCCCACCATCCATCTGGTCAAGCTTCCGCTTAAAGTCGGACTCCAGATCGGTCGTGACCCAAAATTGTGAATGATGAGCATAGGTCAATCCCGAATTATGCTGGAAGACGAGTAGAGTGTCGTGTTCAGGACCGAGCATCTGCACGATTTCTCGCCGCATCGCCTGCGCTATTTTGACCTCAAAGGAAGAGCGCCACATGACTGCGTCAATTGCCAACTGCATCAAATGGTAGCCATACAGCGCGGAGTGCCAGGTCCCGCGAATGAAACGAGAAACACCCCTGCGCCGTTCCTCATCTTTCAGTATCAGGTACGTGAAGGCCGCCGTGATGCCATTGATCAGTATGGCACCCCACCACGAATAAGCCGGATACGCCAACGCGTTCATGAGGATAAACAGCAGGGCAACCACCCAGACCAGCAGCAGTTGGGCCAGAGAGAGTCCCACAGGCAACGTGCGCCGGTTCTGAGCCTCATTCAACTTGGTCAGACGCGGCAGAATGTGCACTCGATAGGTCACGTCGTCGCGGAGGACGCTCTCCGTAATCTCGCCGTCCTGCATCCGAGCACGCAGCCTCGGCTTGGACAGTTGCTCCGAATCGAATTCAAGATAGTTGGCTATGTCGGGACGTTGCATAGACCTTTCGATGCAAGACGTCCAGATCCAGCGGAGGACTGGTGACTGGATGTGTGAGCGGTAGTCGTTCATAGCCATCTTCTCGATTGGATGCGGGCTTTCAGAGTGGTTGCTGATCGGGTGAACCTGTCGGGGTGCCCAACGCGCGCGAGGCTCCCGTGCCGCTGCGGTTGTTCGAAGTCTCAACCCACAGGCACAGGAGCCGCGTTGGTTTCATATCTGCCCGCACACGATCTGCCTCACGCCCGGGTCGACTGGCTCAGCATGCTCATCGTCATCCGCGAGGGCGAGCGCCGCTGCGAGCTGCTGCCGCACCAGCGTGTGCTGGTGGGTCTGGTGTACCTGCGTCGGCACGCCACTCTCCCCCAGCCCGCTGCGAGTCCGGAATCTCGCTCGGCATCGCCTACGCCTGCACGCGGGCCGTCATCGACCTGCACCCGGTAGTTCAGTAGGGCCGCGGGATCCCGTGCTCGTCCAACGCGGCCTCGTACCGCCCCAACAGCCCCTCCAGGTCCGCCAGTAGAAGACCGGCGGAGTCCCGGGCCTCCGCCAGGTCGCCTCGCTCGCAGGCCTCCATCACCTCGGCCACGCTGCTGCGGAGGACGTGAAGGGAGTCGCCCTGCACCAGGACTCCCGGGAACCGTCTGCCGGGTATGCGGACCACGGCGTCGTTGCCGCCGTCCGTGAACAGCTCGACCTCGATGCGTTCCATCGCAGCATCCAACCCGACGCACCACCCGGCAGCAACGGCGATGACCACAAAGGGTTTTGAGCAGCCGCGCCCACCCGCGGACAATGTCGGCATGACGCTGACGATCTGGATCGACGACTGGCAAATCCAGTGCTGTGGAGAGAGCTTCGCGCCGGGGGATGTCGTCTCCTGGAAGCTGCTGGCAGTCGATCCGGAGGACTACGCCGAAGTCGTCGGCAGCGAGCGTGCACGCGAGATCGACTTCCGTGAGGAGCATCACGGCCAGGGGGAGGGACAGGATCCCACTCCGGTGGAGGTCGTGTCGGTCACTGAGGTGCACTGCCGGTACGGGGTGCCCCCGGGCGCCACTGACACCATGAACTGTCCCGTCCCCGGTACGACCGTGCTGGTTCCGGTCGACGAGGCGGACGGGTGGGCGAAAGCCAGGCCCGACGTCCGTTTCGCGGGATATCTGGTGACGGCCAGGCAGGTGCGGGGCGGCAACTCCGACGACGTCAGCGCGGCCGAGCTGCCTCGGTCTCCCTCGTAGGCACGCTCGCACTCCGAGAGCCGGCCCTCCGGGAGCCCACCCCGCGCACCACCCGCCCACGGCCTGGCGTCTACCCCGACCCGTCGGACCCGCCCGTGACCGGCGGTCGAGCTCGTCTCCCGGGAGCGGGGGTGACCGGTAGGGGTGATGAGCGGGGGCGGCCGGGGGAGGCGGCTCGGGGCGTCGGGCTCGTGTCGTTCGTGCGCGGGCGGGGGCGCAGTCGTGGCCGCGGAAAGGGCGGGGCCGGATGGCCGCGCGCCGTTCGTAACCCGTACGGCCCCGACCGCTGGTGACCCCGCTCGCCCGGTGATCACTTGGAGGCATGACCCCGTCCCGTGTCCCAGCTGCCGTGTTCGGTCTCGCCGTGCTTCTCGGTGCCACCGGGTGTTCGGCGCTCTCCACCCCGCCCACCGCCCCCAAGCCGCCGATCACCCGGCCCACCAGCGCGGCCCCGGCGTCCCCGAAGGCCTCCCCCGCCTCCTCCACCGCCCTCACCGAGGCGATGGCGCAGGCCGCGCTGATCACGGAGGCCGATCTCGGGGAGCCCTGGACGCCCACGCAGGGCACCGCCACGTGGCACGACGGGGTGCTGAAGGGGAAGACCGAGCTGCCGGACTGCCAGCGGCTGCTCGACGCGCTGTACGCGGACGACCTGTTCGGGGCCGACGCGCAACCGCGTGCGGTCGTCGGGCTCGACGACACGTGGAACGAGGCGCAGCTGCGCTACCAGGTGTTCGCCCTGGACCCGGCCCGGACCGACAAGACCCTGGCCTGGCTGAGCGGAGTCCCGCGCAAGTGCGGGCAGTTCGCGGCCACGACCTCCACGGGCGCCGTGCTGGGCGTGCAGGTGACCGCGGCCGAGCTGCCGGAGACGGGGGACTCCCGGCAGGGGCTGCGGGTGCTGCTGACCGGTCAGTCGCCGGACGGCGAGCCGGTCACCCTCACACTGGAGGCCGCCGCCGCCCGGGTCGGCGAGGACGCGATCATGGTGTCGAACGGCGGTTTCGGCGACGTGACGACGGACGCCACGTGGACGGCCCTCCAGGTGGGAGCGCAGCGGCTGACGGAGGTCAGGAAGCGGGGCCGGGTCCAGGTGTGAGCGGTCAGGCGCGGCGGGGCTCGCCCTCCAGCAGGTCCGGGCCGGAGGCTGCGCTCGGCCGGCGCCCTGGCCACGGCCGTCAGGGGCCGCTGCTCCTTCTTCGCGACCGGCGCAGCAGATCGGGCGGAACACCTCGTCCGCCGCGCCGCTCGGCGGGACATCGCGGAACGACGGCGGCCGTACGGAGGGCAACCGCTCCGGACCGGTCCGCCGCCCCCGGACGCCCTTCCCAGACGGCATGCCGATTCATTACCTTCGGAGGTGACGGTCAGGAAGCGGCCACACAGCGTCGTCGAGTCGAACTGTGCCGGAGCCGTTTTGCCCTCTTCCGTACCCCCCTCGCCCGTACCCTGAGCCCCGCGTCGGCTTGAGCGCCCCGCTCCTCCGAGCTACACGCCCCGGGCACGGTCGGGACTCCGCCCCCTGCCGCGAACCCCTGCCTCGGACCCCTGACCCAGCCCCCTGCCTCCGTCCCTGTGCCCGCCGCCGACCGGGGCGTCTCCCGCCGTCCCGAGCGGGCCGGGGACCTTCCCTGAGGACCGCGCGAGCGCACGCGCGGTCCTCACCAAGGCGGTCGCCGCCGTCCGGACGGCGGCGACCGCCCCCTGGCCTCCGACGCTGCCCGTACGACCCCGCGTCACAGAGGGACTGTGCCAGCACCGACCCGGTACGGGCGCCGGACCTCACAGGGGCGGCTGGGCCGGTGCCGGGCCCAGGGTCGTGGTGCCGGGGGCCGTGCGGTGGCCGAGGCCGGTCCGGTAGGCGTCGAGGGCCGCCTCTACCCGTCCCGTACGACGCAGCAGGTCGCCCAGCAGGCGGCACAGGTCGGCCAGGTCGCCCGCGGCGCCGGCCCGCTCCAGCAGGCTCAGGGCGCGCACGTAGTGCTCCTCGGCGGCCTCGGTGTCGCGGGCGTCCTCGGCGATGATGCCGAGCAGGCGGTGGGCGGCGGCGGAGTGCAGGGCCCCGCGCTCGGGGCTGAGGTCGCTGAGCACGTCGTGGAGCAGGGCGGCGGCCTCCTCGGACTTGCCGCGCCGGTGCAGCACGTCGGCGAGTTCGACGGCGGCCTGGCTGGAGTAGAGGGCGGCCCGCTTGGCGGAGAGCATGGCGAGGGCCTGCCGCAACTCACCCTCGGCGCGCTCCAGTTCGCCGTTCTGGGCGTAGACGTAGCCGCGCATCCAGTGGCAGTTGGCGAGCTCGGTACGGAGCTGGAGGCGGCGGTAGAGCTCGGCGGCCTTGGCGAGGGAGGCGTCGGCCTCCGCGAGGCGGCCCTCGGCGAGCAGGGTGCGGGCGACGGACCGGTGCATACGGGCGACAAGGGCGGGGTCGCCGGACTGCGGGGCGAGCGCGAGGGCGAGTTCGGCGGCCTGCGCGGCGCGGGCGTGGGCGCCCATGTCCATGTAGGGGCCGATGACGCTGGCGTAGAGGAGAAGCAGGGCGTCGGGGTCGTGGAGGCCGCCGCGGTTGAGTTCGTCGAGGGTGGACTCCAACAGGTAGACGCAATAGCGGAGTTCACCGGCGAGGTAGTGGGCAAGGGCGCGGCCGCGCAGGGCCGGGACCCGGGCGGGCAGGGGTACGCCGTCGCCGAGGGCCTGCTCGGCGCGCTCGAAGTACTCCCGGGCGGGGCCGAGTTCGCCGGTCTCCACGGCGCACTCCCCGAGCCCGAGCAGGGCGGCGGCCCGTACGTCGGCGAGGTCGAGCGCGTCGGCCTCGGCGAGGAGGCGGGCGTACTGCTCGGCGGACTCCTCGGCTTCGCCGGTGGCGAGGGTGCGCTGGGCCTCGGTCAGACGCAGGCGCAGGTCGGTGACGAGGTGGGCCGGGCGGCCGGTGGCGAGTTCGTCGAAGCCGACGCCGAGACGGTCGGCGAGGTGCCTGAGCGCGTCGTCTGAGGGACGTACCCGGCCGGACTCCAGAGTGGAGATGTAGGCCGGGGTGTAGGCCGGTTCGGCCAGCTGTTTCTGGGTGAGGCCGCGTTCGACCCGCAACTGCTGCACCCGTCGCCCGATGACACCCGGGTCGTCCCGCTCCGACATGGCCAACTCCCCGAGTCCCTCTTGCCGTTCGGCTCCCGCAGCCCCTAGGTTAAACGGCGTATTAAGCGTGCTTAATACACTGCCACCCCCCAGGACACCCACCGCCACCGCTGCGAGGCCGCCGTGCTCGGACGCACCAGCACCACCGCGCGCTACACCAGGGGTTTCGCCGCCGCGGTCGTGGCCGTGGCCACGCTCGTCCTGGCGGCGAACGCGGGGCCGGCGAAGGCCGCGGGGGAGCAGCCGGCCGAGCGGACGCACCAGGTCGAGCAGGTCATCGCGCACACTACCGGGCACACGACCGGCCACACGTCGGAATGAGTCCGGCCGGAACTCCGGCGGCGGAAGGCCTCGGAGCCGGAACTACGGGGACTGGTGGCCCCGGAACTGGAACTACGGGGAGAGGTCGCCTCAGAGCTGGAACTCCGCGGGCTGGAGGCCCAGGGTCGCGCACGCCTCCCTCAGGATCGACTGCTCCGCCTGGGAGAAGTGGCCGTCCGCACCGGCGATCACGATGCCGGTCTGGATCACCGCGCGGGCCTCGGTGGGCTTCTTGGCCGCCTTGGCGATCTCCTGGAGCGCCTCCGCCTTGCCCTGCGGGAAATTGCGGGTCAGCAGGTCCACATGCTTGTGGAAACGCTGGCGCAGCTGCTCCGGCGGGAAGTTCTGCAACACCTCGTTGCTGAGGATCAAGGACTCCATCTGCTGCATCTCGGACGCGTCCACCTGACCGTCGGCGGCGGCGACCAGCGCGCACATCGCCATGCTGGCGTCCCGGTACGCACCGCTCTTCAGCTCGGCCTTCAGAGAGCCGAGCTGCGTCTTCAGCACGCCGACGAGCTGGGCCCGCGAACCGCCGCCGCGCGTGCCGCCGTGTCCCTGCCCACCGGTCGTCGCGCCACGCCCCTGGGCCTGCTGCTGGAGGTTCTTGGCCTGGTCCTTGAGCCGGTCGAACAGTGCCATCGACGTCACCTCGGTACTCGTTGAGTGATCTCACCCCGTCAACGGACACACCGAGGCAAAGGTTCCACCAAGTCGACGTCGGCGGGCCTCCCCGCCCCCGGACCGGGGTCCCCCTCGCCGCCTACGCTGCCCGCATGACGTCTCCCGCCGCCCGTACCGCGCTGGACCTCACCGCCGGCCTCCCGGTCCCCGACCTGGAGGACTTCTACCGGGACCTGCACCGCCACCCCGAGCTGTCGTTCCGGGAGCACCGCACGGCGGCCCGGCTCGCCGAGCGGCTGAGAGCGGCCGGTTTCGAGACCGTCGAGGGCATCGGCGGCACCGGGATCGCGGGCGTGCTGCGCAACGGGGACGGGCCGACCGTCCTGCTGCGCGCCGACATGGACGCACTGCCGGTGGAGGAGCGCACCGGACTGCCGTACGCCTCCCAGGCGCCCGGCGTGATGCACGCCTGCGGGCACGACCTGCACGTGACATGGCTCGCGGGGGCCGCGCGGGCGCTCGCGGACGGCAGGGACGCCTGGTCGGGGACGCTGGTGCTGGTCGGCCAGCCCGCCGAGGAGAGCGGCGGTGGGGCGGCCGCGATGGTCGCCGACGGGCTCTACGACCGTGTCCCGCGCCCGGACGTGCTGCTGGGCCAGCATGTCGCGCCCGGGCCGGCCGGGCTGTACCCGCACGTGCCCGGCCTGATCATGTCCGCGACCACGGACGTGGAGATCGTGGTGCACGGCCGGGGCGGCCACGGATCGCGGCCCGAGACCACCGTCGACCCGGTGGTGACGGCCGCCTACATCGTCACGCGGCTCCAGACGGTGGTCAGCCGGGAGATCAGGCCGCGGGAGCAGGCCGTGCTGACCGTCGGCCGGATCGAGGCGGGCACGGCCCCCAACATCATCCCGTCGACCGCCCGGATCTCCCTCAACCTGCGCACCCAGTCGGACGCGGTCCGGGACCGGATGCTGACCGCGATCCGCCGGATCGCCGCGGGTGAGTGCCACGCGGCGGGCTGCCCGCGCGAGCCGGAGGTGATCCCCGGCGGCTCGTTCCCGGTCACGGTCAACGACCCGGAGACCGACCACCGGATCGCCGCCGTGCACCGCGAGGTCTTCGGCGCCGTGACCGTCTTCGACCCCGGCCCGGCGATGGGCAGCGAGGACTTCTCGAAGCTCGCGCTCGGTGAACTCCCTTACTCGTACTGGTTCGTGACCTCCACCCCGGCCGACGTCTGGGAGGCGGCACCCGGCGCGGACCTGTGGGAGAAGTTCGACGCGGTGCCGAGCAACCACAGCCCGCACTTCGCGCCGGACCTGTCGGTGGTCGGGCCGGGCGTGCGCACGCTGGTCTCGGGAGCGCTGGCGATGCTCGCCTAACCCTGCATCTGGAGTTTCCTCAGCTGGGTCTGCACGTTCTCCAGCGCGCCCTGCCGGCGTCCGGGCACCCGCATCCGCAACCCGGCCAGCACGATGCCGAGTTGCCGCACCTGCTCCACGTCACGGACCAGCGCCCACTGGTGGTGGGCACGGTCCACGGCCGTCTCCACGGGCCCCGCGTCCACAGCCTGCCCGGCCCCGAGCCGCGCCTCGGCCACGGTCAGCCAGATCCGGCAGCTACGCACCGGGTCCCCGGCGAACATCGCCAGATCCGCCCGTACCTCGGCCCAGTGCAGAGCCTGCTCGGACGCGGCCCCGTGGTCACGGGCGGCGGCCTCCCCATGAGCGGCGGCAACGACTTCGGCATCCTGATGCCGCCCCTCCTGCACGGCGGCGGCGATGTAGGCGTGGGGATCCACGGACTCCGCCGCCCCGGAGGACCGACCGGGAACGACCTGCCGAGCGGGGGCGAACCGCGGAACCGGGGGCACGTCCTGGGTACGGGGGGACTCCTGGGCCGGGGCACCCTGCTGAGCCGGAGCCGCACCATGAGCCGGCACCAACTCCTGAGTTGGAGCCACCCCCTGAGCCGGGGCCACCCCCGACGCCGGAGCCACCCGCTGAGCCGGGGCCACCCCCGACGCCGGAGCCACCCGCTGGGCCGCAACCACCCCCTGCTCCGGGCCCCCCACCTGAACCGAAGGGACCGAAGGGACCGAGGCGACCGAGGCGACCGAAGGGACCGAAGCGCCCCCCGGAACCGACACCACACCCTGCGCCGGCACCGCCGGCTGAACCGACCCCACCGGCGCAACCGGCACTGCACCCTGCGCCGAGGCACCCCCCTGAACCGGCGCCCCCGGCCAAACCCCCGTCACCCCCCGCCCCGGCGGCACCCTGCCAGGCGCCGCCACCGGCACCGACGGCACCGTCAGCACGATGTCGCCGTACGCCTCGCTGCCCAGGCGGCCGAAGGCCTGTTGGTGGAGGTCCGGTTCCGCCGGGCGGTGACCGCTGCGGAGGATCGTCGCGATCGTCTTCATGTACGCCGGCACAGCGACCTTGCGGCGGGACGGCGGGGGCGCGATCCGCCCGTACACCGCGTTGTTGCGCCCGGAGTCGAGGGCGTGCGTCCGCAGCCATCCCCAGGTCTCCGCGTCGGCGTGCAGATCGAGGAAGAGCGTCGTCGAACCCGGCGTCCGCAGCCGGAACTCCTCGCGGATCCACTGCCAGGGCAGCGCGGTGTAGCGGACCGTGGCCGGCGTGGTGCGGGCCAGCGCGAGGTGGGGCAGATGCTGGCGCCGGTCCAGGGCGAGCTGGCCGGCGACGAACACGGTGAGCGGACCGGGCGTGGCCGCGACGGCACGCAGCCGGGTCAGGACGGCCTGCGGTTCCAGGGGGTCGGCGAGTTCGACGACGTTGGCGGTGTCGGTGCCGGAGAGCACGGCGGGCGGCACCGCGGCGAGGACGGGAAGCACGGACGCCGCGTCCACCAGACAGCTCTTGCCCACCGGTGAGGCGGCGAGCAGCAGCACGGTCCCGGGCATCGTTCCCTCCCCATCCCCCGTCGATCACTTACCGCAGCACGGTAACCGCTGCGGCAGGCAAGGGCAGTTCCCGGGACGGCAAACGCCCCTTTCGACTTGCCAGGGACCCTCTCCAGGTGTGCTCTGGAAGGCAGGGGCATACCGGGGGGCGGAGAGAGGAGTGCTCTCATGGCTCATGCGGCACCCGCGGGCGGTTTCGCCCGGACACCCGACGTGTTCAGCCCGAAGGTCCATCGCGCGGCCCGGTACGGCATCCCCGTGGCCCTGGGGCTGGTCTACGGCTACTGGGCGGCGGCCAACCGCAGGGACGGCGGGCCGATCACCGGCTGGAACGTCCTGTTCGGGTGTGTGACGGCGCTCGCGTTCATCGTGCTGTGCCTGGCCGTGGCGACCTTCGCCCCGCTGCTGAAGCGAGAGCTCCACTCGGCCGTGAAGTCCGGTTTCGCCGGCGCGGCCGTCGGGTTCCTGTACAGCCAGACCGGGGAGAGCGTGCTGCGCTCGGTGGCGCTGGGGCTCGCGGTCGCGGCGGGCATCTTCGTCGTGTTCTTCTACCGCTACTACACCCACGAGGACGCCGAGGGGAACCGGATCCGCTGAGAGGGTCCGGGAACAGCGGTGGGCCCCCTGGCCGGGAGACCGGCCAGGGGGCCCACCTTTCCCTCATCCCGAGGACCTTTCCCTCATCCCGACGATCCGGTCACGGTCCAGGTCCAGGAGCCCGAGAAGCTGAAGGACACGGTCCCGGAATCCGCCCACGTGTCGGAACCGGCGTTCCAGTCCGGGTCGCTCCAGTCGGCGTTGTTCCAGGTGTCGTTCTTCCACTGCGGACACGGGTCCGCGCAGGCCGGCACGGGACGTCCCGCGGTGTCGACGAACGCGGCGCTGACCCAGCCCTCGGCCCCGGTGAACCAGTACCAGTACGGGTTGCCGTTGACGCTCTGTCCGCGGACCATGCACTCGATGCGGTCCCGACTGCCCGGTGCGAGCCGGTCGACGACCGCGGAGTGCGTGGTGGGCGCGTCCCGCACGTTGAGTGCGGTGCGGGAGACGATGGTGCCCCAGATCGGACCGCCTCGACCGTGGCCTTCGGCGTGCGTGGGCGGGGCTGCCGCGGCGAAGGTGCCCGCCGCCGGGACGGCGAGCGTCGCGCCGGTGAGCAGGGCCACGGCCAGGGTCCGCAGGGCCGTAGGGGTGCGGTGCATGGATCGGCCTCCTTCTCCCCGATGCCCCCCGATGTCCCCCACTTCCCCCGGATTTCCCCGGATTTCCCGGTTCCCTCTTGATCCATGAGACACCCGTTCGGGTGAACCCTCCACCGGAGGGCCTAATCCGCAGCTCCACGGCTCGCGCGGTCGCCTTCGGCGGTCTTGCCTGGAGGGGTGACCCCCCGTGTCCGTGGCGCCCTGTCGGCCGCCCTGATCGCCGTGGCCTGTCTTCTGGTGCCGTTCGGCGCGCTGGCGGCCTGGGCGGCGTACGGCCTCGCCGATCCGGGCCGGTACGTCACCGCGATGGCACCGCTGGCCGCCGACCCCGCCGTACGGGGCGCGATGGAGGACGAGGTCGACGCACCGCTGCGGCCCTTCGTGCACGACTTCGCCCGCACCCCGGCCTTCCCCGCCGCGTGGGACGCCGGCAACCGGGCCGTCCACGACGCCGTGTGGAGCGCGCTGCACGACGACAGCCGGCGCGAGGTGACCGTCGACCTGGCCGAGGTGGGACGCCGACTGGCCCCGGGACACCTGTCCGAGGTCCTGCCCCGGGCCAAGGTGGCCGTGCTCCCGGCCGCCGAACTCGACCGCCTGAGGAAGGGCTACGACGTGCTCGAAGTCGCCGGTTTCTGGCTGCCCGTCACGGCCGCCGTCCTCGCCGTCAGCGGGATCGCGGTCGCGGCCTGCCGCCGCCGCGCCCTCACCGCGACCGCACTCGGCACCGCGCTCGGCGGCGCGCTGCTCGGTCTCGCCGTCGCCGTGGGCCGCCACCTCACGATCACCGACCTGCCGGACCCGGTCCACCGCCCGGCCGCGGGCGCCGTCTACGACGCGCTGACGGCCACCCTCCGCACGGTGTCCTGGCTGCTGGTGACCGTCGGTCTGGTGGTGGCCCTGACCTGCTGGATCACCGGTCGCTACGGCTCGCCGCGAGCCCGGCGAGGGTCCGCAGCGCCCGTTCCAGATCCGGCACCGGAGCCGACCCGAGCCCGAGCCTGACCGCGTCCGGGGTGCGGTGCGGGCCGACGGCGAAGGACGGTCCGGGCGTCAGGGCGATGCCGAGCGCCGCGGCGGCGGCCGTGAAGGTCTCCGCCCGCCAGGGCGCGGGGAGCCGCCACCAGGCGTAGTAGGCGCGCGGATCGGACCGTACGGCGAACCCGTCCAGGCAGGCGGCGAGCAGCCGTTGCCGGTGCGCCGCGTCGGCCCGTTTCGCCGCGACCAGCCGTGCCACGGTCCCGTCGGCCATCCACCCCGTCCCCGCCTCCAGCGCGAACCGGCCCGCGCTCCAGCCGCCGGAGCGGACGGCGTCGGCCACCGTCTCGGTGAGCGGCCGGGGGACGACGAGGAAGCCGACCGTGAGCCCCGGCGCGACCCGCTTGGAGAGCCCGTCGACGACCAGGGTGTGTTCGGGGGCGAGGGCGGCGAGCGGGTCGTCGGCCTGGGCGAGGAACGACCAGATGCGGTCCTCCACGACGGGGATGTCCAAGGCGGTGACCGTACCCGCGAGTTGCCGCCTGCGCTCGGTGCCCATGGTCGCGGAGGTCGGGTTGTGCAGGGTCGGCTGGACGTAGAGGGCCGACAGGGGAGCCGTGCGGTGGGCGGCGGCGACGGCGTCCGGGAGCGGGCCGTCCTCGTCGGTGGCGAGCGGGACCAGGGTGATGCCGAGTCGGGCCGCGATCTCCTTGATCACCGGGTAGGTCAGCTCCTCGACCCCGACCCGGCCGCCCGGCCGTACCAGCGCGGCGAGGGCGGCGGCCACCGCCTGGCGGGCGTTGCCGGTGAAGAGGATCCGGTCCGGCTCGGGGCGCCAGCCCGGGGTGGCGAGCAGGGCGGCCGTGGCCTCGCGGGCGGCCGGGGTGCCGGTGACGGCCGCGGGGCGCAGGGCCTCGGTCAGCGCGTCGGGGCGCAGGAGGGCCGCGAGCGTGCCGGCGAGCAGGTCCGACTGGCCCGGTGCGGAAGGGTAGTTGAGCTCCAGGTTGACGGGCGCTCCGGCGTCCTCGATGAGCCCCCTGCCGGGCCGCTCGGGCAGGCCGGCCCGTACGAAGGTGCCGCGCCCGACCTCCCCGACGACCAGGCCACGCCGGACGAGTTCGCCGTAGGCCCGCTCCGCCGTGGACGCGGCGATCCCGTGCCGGCGGGCGAACTTGCGCTGCGGGGGCAGCCGTTCGCCGGGCCGGAGCCGTCCGGCGGTGATGTCGGCGGCTATGCGGTCGGCGATACGGCGGTAGTCGGGCACTCGAACTCCCCCACCCTCTGCGATTGCACCGAAGGCAAAGATTTTATTGCACCGAGAAGCGGGGGCCGCCTACGGTCGGTCCATGACGGCGACGACGGCGATTCCCCTGGTCCTGGTGCACGGTCACCCCTTCGACCACACGATGTGGCGCCCGCAGACCGAGGCCTTCTCCGCCTCCCGTCGTGTCCTCGCCCCCGACCTGCGCGGCTACGGCACCGCATCCGCCGGGTACCCCGTGGGGCTCTTCGAGGACTTCGCCCGGGACATCGAGGAGCTGCTCGACGACCAGGACGTGCCGGCCTGTGTGCTGGCGGGCCTGTCGATGGGCGGCCAGATCGTCATGGACTGCTGCCGGCTCTTCCCCGAGCGGATCCGCGGCCTGGTCCTCGCCGACACCTTCCCGGCGGCGGAGACCCCCGAGGGCGTGCGATTCCGGCACGCCTTGGCGGACCGGCTGCTGCGCGAGGGCATGGCCGGGTACGCGGAGGAGGTGCTGGAGAAGATGGTCGCGCCCTACGCCGCCGCCCAGGTCAAGGCGCACGTCCTCGGCATGATGACGGCCACCCGCCCCGAGTCCGCCGCGGCCGCCCTGCGCGCCCGCGCCGCCCGCTCCGACCACCGTGAGCTGCTGCCCCGCGTCACGGTCCCGGCCCTGGTGGTCGTGGGCGCCGACGACACCTACACGCCGGTCTCCGACGCGGAGGCGATGCACGCGGCCCTCCCGGAGTCCCGGCTGTGCGTGATCGAGGGCGCGGCACACCTGCCGAACCTGGAGCGACCGGCCGAGTTCAACGCCGCGCTCGGGGAGTTCCTGGCGCAGGTCGACGCCCGCTCGTAGGGTCGGCACGGTGACCCATCGGCGCCTCGGCATCTGGACCGCCGCCCTGCTCCTCGCCGCCGTGAGCGCGGTCGTCGGCTGTCGCCTCGGCGACACCGACGGCGTCACCCCCGTCCCCCAGCTCCTCGCCTTCCTGCCCTGGCTGCTCGCGCCCACGGGCCTCGGCCTGGCCCTCGCCCTGCTCACCCGCTGGTGGCCGGGGACGGTCTGGGCGGCCGTCGTCCTGGGCCTGCTGGCCTGGTTCCTCGCCCCTTACGGCACGGACACCGAACCTGGCGGCCGGGTGCTCGCCACGGTGGAAGTCCTCACCTCCAACGTCGAGTTCGGGCGGGCCACCGACGCCCTGGTCGCCGCCGTACGCCGGGAGGAACCGGACGTCGTGTTCGTGGAGGAGTGCGATTACGGTTGCTCGGCGACCCTGCGGCAGACCCTCGCCGGGGAGTACCCGTACCGGCGGTCCGTGGAGGGCGCCGGCTCCACGGGGTCCGTCATCCTGAGCCGCTTCCCGCTGCGGGCCGCCCCCGCCGTTCACGCGACCATGGGCATGCCGGGAGCCGTCGCCGACGTGCACGGTCACGCCGTACGCCTGCAACTGGCGCACCCGATGCCGCCCCTGCCGGGACAGCTGGCGCCATGGCGGCGGGAGTTGGGCGCCCTGCGCAACTTCGCCGCCTCCCGGGGGACTGAACCCACCGTCCTGGCAGGCGACTTCAACGCCTCGCAGGACCACGCGGCCTTCCGCGCGCTCCTCGACACCGGGCTGCGTGACGCGGCCCGCCTCGCCGGCTCCGGCCGCACCCCCACCTGGCCGGCCCGCACCGCCCCGGTGATCGGGGCCCAGATCGACCACGTCCTGGTGTCGGCCGCCTTCTCGGCGGGCGACGCCCGCTTCCTGGACCTCGCGGACACCGACCACCGCGCCCTGCTGGTCGACATCACCCTGCACGAGCCCGGGTGAGCGGTGCCCCGGTGACCGCTTGACCTGGGTGTTCATAATGAGCGCATGTCCCGCATCGGCCTCACCCCGCCCGACTGGCTGGTCCGGAACCTCCAAGCCCAGCAGGCTCCCGTCAACCGGGCCGCAGTGGCACGCGCGGCCGTCGCGATGTCCCTTCCACTGGCGATCGGACTCGCCGTCGACCAGGCCGCGTACGGCGCCCTCGCCTCCATGGGCGCCCTGTCCGGAGTCATCGGCGACACCGCCGACGCCTACCGCATGCGCATCCTCAACATCGCGATCCCCCAGCTGTTCGGCGCCGTCGGCATCACGCTCGGAGCCGTGGTGTACGGCCAGGGCTGGATCGCCGTCTGCGCGGTCACCGCGGTCGCGCTCGTCTCCGGGATGATCTCGACGATCGGCGCGGTCGCCTCCGTCTCCGGTCTGCTCCTGCTGCTGAACTCCGTCGTCGGCGCGGGCCTTCCGATGCCCGGCGACTGGTGGCTCGCCCCGCTGCTGATGACCGGCGGCGGCCTGCTCGTCCTGCTCCTGGCCCTGCTGGCCTGGCCGCTCAGGTCCGGGGTGCCGGAACGGGCGGCGGTGGCGGCCACCTACCGGACGGTGGCCGAGCTGATGGCCGCCTGCGGCCGCGCCGAGTACGACGAGGCACGGCATGCCGTCACCCAGTCCCTGAACCAGTCGTACGACCTGGTCCTCGCCCGGCGCGCCCGCCACCACGGCCGCAGCCCCGAACTGACCCGGCTGCTCGCCCAGTTGAATGCCATCACGCCGGTGGTGGAGGCCGCCCCCGCCGCCCATCTGTCCGGCCGGCCGCTGGCACCGGAGATCCCCGACACGGTCCGCCACCTCGCGCGGGCGGTGGAGACCGGCTACACCGGCCCCATCGGCCTGAAGCTGCCCGTGCCGGTGTCGGAGACCAGCCGGGCCGTCGACCACGCCCTGCGGCACGCCGCCGAGGTGGTCGCCGTGCCGGACGTGGACCCGCGCGGCATCGACGACCGCCTCGGCCGCCCGGCCGCACTCGGCGTACGGGCCGCCCGCGCCGCGCGCAACGTGGCCCTGTCGGCGGCGTCCTGGCGCTACGGGCTCCGCCTCGCGCTGTGCATCGGGCTGGCCCAGGCACTGGTCTCGATCGTCCCCGTCCCCCGTTCCTACTGGGTGGCCCTGACGATCACGTTCGTCCTCAAGCCCGACTTCGGCTCGGTGTTCTCCCGGGCGCTGCTGCGGGCGCTGGGCACGGTGGCCGGGCTGGTGGTCGCCGCGGCGGTGCTCTCCCAGGTGCCGCGCGGGTGGTGGGACGTACCGGTGATGCTGCTGCTCGCCCCGCTGATCCCGGCGCTCACCCCTCGGGGCTACGGCTACCAGACGGCCGCCATCACCCCGGTGATCCTGCTCCTGTCGGACATCCTCAACCACCAGGGCACCGCCCTGCTGATGCCCCGCCTGCTGGACTCCCTGATGGGCTGTGCCATCGCCCTGGTCGCGGGGTATCTGCTGTGGCCGGAGAGCTGGCACACCCGGGTGGGCGACCGTCTGGCGGACGCGGTGGCGGACACTGCGGCCTATGTGGAGGGCGCGTTCGGCAGCGGCGTCGAACCGGCCGCGCACGCCCGCATGCGCCGCCGTCTCTACCGCGACCTCTCGGTGGTCCGCACCGAGTTCCAGCGGGCCCTGACCGAACCGCCGCCCACGGGACGGCGGGCCGCGGCCTGGTGGCCGCTGGTCGTCGCGGTGGAACGGATCGTGGACGCCACGACCGCCGCACGGGTCCGTGTACGCCACGGAGCGCCGCCACCGTCGTCCGCCGAGGTCGGCCAGGTGACCCTGCAACTGCGGGAGTTGGCGGACGGCCTGCGCGAGGCGGAGACCCTCTACGAGGTCCGCACCGACCTCACCGGGCCCGCGGGCAGCGTGCTGGAGCCGGTGCGCCAGGAGGTCGCGGCGGCGCGGGCGATCACGTCACCGCGCTGACCCCGATCGCCGCACCGCGCCGGCCTCATGCCGGTGCGGGCCGCCCTCACGTGCCGGTGCGGGCCGCCCTCTCGTGGTGGGCGGCCCGCACCGGGGTGGGGGGTGGCGGCTGGTGGTCGGGGGCTAGCGGTCGGACTTGTGCAGGGCCTTGTCCATGGCCGCGGCCAGGCCGTTGGCCCACAGCTGGTTCACCCGGCTGCGCTCGGCGGAGTTCGGAATCGCGTTGGTGCAGGACGTGCCGGGGCCGCCGCCCGACATCAGCTCGCTGCACGGACCGGAGTAGTGGTCCGGCAGCCCGAGCACATGGCCCGTCTCATGGGCGGTGACCCGGGTGGAGTCGTACTGCTGGTTCTGCCGGTAGTCCAGGAAGACGTAGCCGCTGCCGTGACCGTCGGTCGAGGCGTACGAACCGCGCGAGTCGTTGCCCTCCCGGTAGGAGAAGTCGGCGCTCGCCGCGGACCCCGACTGGAGTCTGACGTTCGACACCGAGCTGTTCCATATCTGGGCGCTGCGGCTTATCTGGGAGCTGAACGTGGGCGCCCGGGAGGCGTCGTAGACCACGGTGACGGCCGCGGCGCTGTCCGGGTTCGCGGCCCGCTTCTCGGCCACGGACGCGAGGACGGCCTGGAAGAACGCCTCGCTGGTGTCCGTCGTCGTGGTCGCGGTGTAGCCGGCCCGCGGCGCGGGCTCCGGTGCCGCGGCGGCGGGAACCGCCGTGACCAGACCGGCCGTTGCCAGACCGAGGGCGACCGCCGTGGCGGTGAGGGCATGGGTGTGCTTGCGCATCGAGGACTCCTTGGTGGGGGGTGAGTCGTCGATGCGAGTGTCGGCGCCTGTGCGGCGGCTGTGATGATGCCAACCGGTGATAGCGCGGTCCTATCACCGCGGTTGCCCACCCCTGGTGCAACCCCTGCCCCCGCCTTACCCTCCGGTCGCATGGACCTCGAGGTGAGACACCTCCGCGCGGTGGTGGCCATAGCCGACACCGGCAGCCTGCACCGGGCCGCCCGTCAGCTGGGCGTCGCCCAGCCGTCGCTGAGTACCCAGCTGCGCCGGATCGAACAGGCCCTGGGCGGCGCGCTGTTCGTCCGCGCCAGATCCGGCTGCCGCCCCACCCCGCTGGGCCGGCTCGTCCTCAGCCGCGCCCGCCCCCTGCTGGCCGAGATGCGCTCCCTGGTGGCCGACGCCCGCGCGGCCGCGACGGGCGGCCCTCAACTCCGTGTCGGCTCCACCGCGAGCCGGGCCCTGTCGGGCTGGCTGCGCCGGCTGCGCGCCCACGGCCAGGACCCCACCCTCCACATGAACGTCTCCCCCAACGCGCTGCTGCGCATGGTCGCCGACGGCCAGCTCGACGTGGCCTTCGTGCACGAGGTGGAGGGCTGCCCGCTGCGCATCCCGCGCGAGCTGTGCCTGCGCGTCCTGGTCGAACGCGAGCCGCAGTTCGTGTCCTTGCCTGCGGACCATCCGGCGGCCGCGAAGCCCGTGGTCACCCTCGCCGACCTGGCCGGGGACCGCTGGATGATCGACCCCACGGTCGACGGCGAATGGGACGCCGTGCAGCGGATGTTCCGCGCGGCGGGCGTCAGCCCCGCTGTCCTGCACGGTGATTACCACACAGCTGACGCCCTGGTCGCCACCGGCGAGGTCGTCACCGTCTGCCAGCCCACCCGGGTGCCCCGCCCCGACATGGCGGTACGACGGCTGCACGGCGACCCGCTCGGCGTACGGCTCCTCCTGGCGGCCCGCACCGAGACGGACCTGGACGGGGTCCGTCCCGCGCTGGAGGAGGCGTACTGGGAGAGCGCACGGCAGGCACCGGCGTACCGGGAATGGCTGGAACGGGGCGGTGCGGGGTGCGGGGAGCGGCGACCGACGGTTCCGGCCGTTCCCTGAGGCACTTGTCCGGATCAGACTCCGATGTCCGTGCCGTCCTTGCGCCACACCGACACGACCGCCGGACGGACGATCTTCCCCGGGCCGTCGGGCCAGGTGCTCGCCGGCTTCTCGACCGTCGCCCCGTTGATCTCACCGGGGTGCTGCACGGCCACCAGCACCCGCCGGTCCTGGACCAGCGGACCGCAGGTCTCCGCCCCGGTCGGCACGGTCAGGAACTGCTTGAGCTCACCGCGCCGCTCGCCCCGGGTCGCGACCCCGAACAGGCCGTCGTGGGAGCCGAGCTGGTTGCCGTCGGTGGAGATCCACAGGTTGCCGTGCGGATCGAAGGCCACGTTGTCCGGGCAGGAGATGGGGCTGACGTGGTCCTTCGGGAACCCGGCGAAGTAGGTGGCCGGATCCTCCGGGTCCCCGGCGACGAGGAACAGCGTCCAGCCGAACTCGGTGCTGTCGGCCCGGTTCCACCGCTCGGTGAGTTCGAGGACGTGCCCGTGCTTGTTGGCGTTGCGGGGGTTGGCCTCGTCGGCCGGGGCGTTCGCACCGACACCGCGGTTGGTGTTGTTCGTCAGGGCGACGTACACCTTGCCGGTGCGCGGGTTGGGCTCGATGTCCTCGGGCCGGTCCATCTTCGTCGCGCCGACCTTGTCCCCGGCGAGCCGCGTGAACACGAACACCTCGTCGGCGGTCATGCCCTCGACGTGCGACACGGCACCCTTGGCGGTGGCCGTGGCCAGCGGGATCCACTCCCCACCGCCGTCGAACTCCCCGTCGGCGGGCAGCGTCCCGGTCCCGTCGATCTCGAGGGCGGGGGAGTCACCGGTGAGCCGGGCGACGTACAGGGTCCCCTCGTCGAGCAGCGAGAGATTGTGCTCCCGCACGGCCCGTCCGGCGCCCTTGCGCATCCGCTTGCTGCCGACGAACTTGTAGAAGTAGTCGAACCGCTCGTCGTCCCCGGAGTACACCACCGGCCGCCCGTCGTGCGTCAGCCGTACGGTCGCTCCCTCGTGCTTGAACCGGCCGAGCGCGGTGTGCTTGCGGGGCGTGGAGGACGGGTCGTACGGGTCGAGTTCGACGACGTACCCGAAGCGGTGGGGCTCGTTGGGCTCCTGGGCCACGTCGAACCGCCGGTCGAACCGCTCCCACTTGCGCTCGCTGGCGCCGGTCCCGATCCCGTACCGCTTGTCGGTGGTCCGGGAGGCATTGGCGAAGTACTGGTTGAAGTTCTCCTCGCCGTGCAGGGTGGTGCCCCAGGGCGTGGTCCCGCCGGAGCAGTTGTTGAGCGTGCCGAGGACCTTCCGGCCGGTGGGGTCGGCGGACGTCCTCAGCAGCTCGGACCCGGCGGCGGGCCCGGTCAGCCGGAACTCGGTGGTGGCGGTGACGCGCCGGTTGAGGGGGTGCCGGGGGACGAGGGTGAGGGCGCCGTTCTTCTTGTTCTCCTCCACGACGACGACACCGAGTCCGTGCGCGGCCCAGGCGATCTCGACCTGCTCGCGAGTGGGGTTGGCGGCGTCGTAGCCGCGGAACATCAGCACCTCGTCGGTGTACTCGTGGTTGGCGACGAGCACCTGCCGACCCCGCTCGCCCGGGAGGGGCAGCAGCGCGAGGAAGTCGTTGTTGTACCCGAACTGACCGGCCTGGGCGGCGGCGGTCTGCCGCTCCGGGTCGAAGGCCGGGGCCCCGCGCAGAATGGGCTCGCCCCAGCGCACGACGACGTTCTGGGCGTAGCCGGCCGGGACGGTCACGGTGTCGGCGGTGTTGGGCGCGACGGGCGCGAACCGGAGGCCGCGGGCGGCCTTGCCGTGGGGCGTGCCCTTCCTCGGGGCGGCTTCGGCGTCGGGAACGGCGACGGCGGTGCCGGCGGCGGCCGCGACGGTCACGACGGCGGCGGCCCGCATCACCGAACGACGGCTGAGCGCGGCGGCGATCACGTCGCCGACGTACGGGTTGGCGGAGGTGTTGGGCGCGGGCTGAGAACAGGCGTCCCCGCACCGGAAACGACAGGTCAGGGCGGACCGCCCATGGACGGCGTTGATCAACGGCAGCTGTACACGCACTTTGCTCTCCCCTTGCTTCCCCTTGAATCTCGCTTGACGGACGGTAGGGGGGTGTCTGTGCGAGAGCGGGGCGGGGCGATGAACGGTGGATGAATCCGGGGTGGACGGAGGAGAGTTGAGGGCGCCCACGGGTTACGTCCGGAAGTAGGTCTTGACTGGGGGCGGTCCTGTCACCCGCCCCTGCCCAAGATCGCAATCCGGGGCCGCTAACCTTACGTGTCCGTCCTGGCCAGGGATTGACGGGCTTCAACTCATGCGAAGGGTTGCGCTAATGGGCATTCTCACTCTCCTGCGGAACGCGTTCGGCGGCCGATCACGCAAGGCCGCTGCCACCGAGGCAGAGGGTGCGGTTCCTTCGCAGGAGGCGACGGAACCGAAGCCGGCCCCTGCGGCGGAGGCGACGGCCACGGTCCCCGAACCCCGCACCGAGCCGCCGATCACCGACACCGACACCGACTCCGACTCCGAGCACGAACTGGTCTCGGCCGCGTTCGACAACGTGACGGTCCCGAAGCAGGCGCCTCCGGCGGGGGCGACGGAGACGGCGTCCGAGGTGAAGCCGACCGCGGAGCCCGCCGTCGCGGAGACGCCGGCGCCGGAGACGACCGTTGCGGAGGCTCCTACGGCGGTGACCGAGGCGGTCGAGGAGAAGCGGACGGCCGTCGAGGAGCAGACAGCTGAGGCACCGGTGGCTGAGGAGCGGGTGGCTGAGGCGCCGGTAACTGAGGCGGCGGTAACCGAGGAGCCCGCGCTCGAGGAGCCGGCCGCCGAGAAGGCCGCTGCGGAAACGGAGTCGCCGACGGAGCCCGAAACGGCGACGGCGACAGCGACAGCGACAGCGACGGAGGAGCCTGCGCCTCAGGACACGGTCGCTGAGGAGGCCGTTGCCGAGGAGGCAGCGTCCGAGGAACCCGTCGCGGAGCCCGAGACGACCGCGGACGAGCGGGCGGCCGAGGAACCCGCCCCCGCGGCAGCGGAGGAAGCAAAGCCGCAGGCCGCAGAGCCCGAGCCGGTAGCAGCCGCGACCTCCGAGCCCGAGCCCGCTCCGGAACCGGCGGCCACCGACGTCGCCCCCACGCCGGAGCCGGAAGCCGTCGCAGAGCCCGAGCCCGAGGCCGTCGTAGAACCCGACCCCGCGCCCGAGCCCGCACCGGTCGCCGACGTCGTCCCCGAACCGGAACCCGACCCCGCCCCCGAGCCCGCCCCGGAGCCGGAGGCCCCCGCGGCCGCCGACGGCGAGACCGCCCCACAGGGGCCACCCGCAGCCGACGACGAAAGTGGTACGGGTGGTGCGGGTGGGAACGACGACCCGGCCGAAGGCCGGTCGGTGACGGTCCCCGCCCCCCTCCGCAGCGCCTACGACACCGCCGCCGCCACCCTCTCCGCCCACGACCTCACCGGCACCACCGCGAGGACGTACCTCGTCCTGGACCGCTCCGCGAGCATGCGCCCGTACTACAAGGACGGCTCCGCCCAGGCCCTCGGCGAGCAGACCCTCGCACTCGCCGCCCACCTGGACCCCGAGTCCACGGTCCACGTCGTCTTCTTCTCCACCGAACTCGACGGCACCGGCGAACTCACCCTCACCGACCACGAGAACAAGATCGACGACCTGCACGCAGGCCTCGGCCGCATGGGCCGTACCAGCTACCACGCCGCCGTCGAGGAAGTCCTCGCACAGCACACCAAGAACGCCCCCGACGCCCCCGCCCTGGTCGTCTTCCAGACCGACGGCGCCCCGGACGCGAAGACCCCCGCCACCCAGGCCCTCACGGAGGCGGCGAAGACCCACCCGAACGTCTTCTTCTCCTTCGTCGCCTTCGGTGACCCGGAGAACAAGGCCTTCGACTACCTCCGCAAGCTGAAGCTCCCCAACACCTCCCACTTCCTCGCGGGCGAGACCCCGAAGGAACTCACGGACGCGGAGATCTACGAGGGCATCCTGGCGAACTGGCGCCCGTGACGCCGTAGCCCCGCACCACCGTCGGAGACAAGCGGCCGCCCCTTCCCACCCACGAAAACGGGAAGCGGGCGGCCCACCCATGTCGGATACGATTTCAAGACTCGCGAACGACTGGCGACTCACCCGCACGACCAACCTGGGAGCAGCCCCCGATGGCTCGACACCTCATCACCAGCGCCCTTCCGTACATCAACGGGATCAAGCACCTGGGCAACATGGTGGGGTCCATGCTCCCGGCGGACGTCTACTCCCGCTACCTGCGCCAGCGCGGCCACGACGTCCTCTACATCTGCGCGACGGACGAGCACGGCACCCCGGCCGAGCTGGCCGCGAAGGAGCAGGGCCTCCCGGTCGCCGAGTTCTGCGCGCAGGCGCACGACGCGCAGAAGGCGGTCTACGACGGCTTCGCGCTGGCCTTCGACTACTTCGGCCGCAGCTCCAGCGAGCAGAACGTCGAGATCACCCAGCACTTCGCCCGCCGCCTGAACGAGAACGGCTTCATCGAAGAGCGCGCGATCCGCCAGGTCTACAGCCCCACCGACGGCCGTTTCCTCCCGGACCGCTATGTCGAGGGCACCTGCCCCCACTGCGGCTACGACAAGGCCCGCGGCGACCAGTGCGAGAACTGCACGCGGGTCCTGGACCCCACCGACCTGATCAACCCGCGCTCGGCGATCTCCGGCTCCACCGACCTGGAGGTCCGCGAGACCAAGCACCTCTTCCTCCTCCAGTCCAAGCTCCAGCACGAGGTGGAGCAGTGGGTCTCCCGCCACGAGGACGACTGGCCGCAGCTGGCCTCCTCGATCGCCCGCAAGTGGCTGAACGAAGGCCTGCACGACCGCGCGATCACCCGTGACCTGGACTGGGGCGTGCCGGTCCCGGCGGACACCTGGCCGGAGCTGGCGGCGGAGGGCAAGGTCTTCTACGTCTGGTTCGACGCCCCGATCGAGTACATCGGCGCGACGAAGGAGTGGGCCGATCTCGACCCGGAGAACCGGGACTGGAAGGCGTGGTGGTACGACGTCGACGCCGACGTCCGCTACACCGAGTTCATGGCGAAGGACAACGTCCCCTTCCACACGGTGATGTTCCCGGCGACCGAGCTGGGTGTACGCGAGCCGTGGAAGAAGGTCGACTACGTCAAGGCCTTCAACTGGCTGACGTACTACGGCGGGAAGTTCTCCACGTCCCAGAAGCGAGGCGTCTTCACCGACCAGGCCCTCGACATCCTGCCTGCCGACTACTGGCGCTACTTCCTCATCGCGAACGCCCCCGAGTCGGACGACTCGTCCTTCACCTGGGAGCACTTCACCGCGACGGTCAACAAGGACCTGGCGGACACCCTCGGCAACTTCGTCAACCGCGTCCTGTCCTTCTCCAAGAAGCGCTTCGGCGAGGAGGTCCCGGCGGGCGGTGAGCCCGGTGCGGCGGAGGCGAAGCTGGGCGAGGAGATCGCCCGTCTGCTCGCCGAGTACGAGCAGCAGATGGAGGCGCTCCAGTTCCGCAAGGCCGCGGCGGCCCTGCGCGCACTGTGGTCGGCGGGCAACTCCTACCTTGAGGAGAAGGCCCCCTGGCTGGAGATCAAGACGGACAAGGACGGCGCGGCCCTGACGCTGCGCACGGCCATGAACCTGATCCACCTCTACGCGGTGGTCTCGGAACCGTTCATCCCGGCGACCTCGGCCGCCATGCGCCAGGCCTTCGCCCTGCCCTCCGACACCGCCACCTGGATCTCCGCCGACGAGGCCCGCACCCTGACGGCCCTCACCCCCGGCATCCCCTTCACGGTCCCCCCGGTCCTGTTCGCCAAGCTGACGGACGAGGACCTGGAGAACTACAAGGAACGCTTCGGCGGCTCCCCGGAGTAGTCCCGGACCGTTCCAGGACCTTCGGCCCCGTCCGGATACCGACCCGGGCATCGCCGTGTCCGCGCCAAGCCGTATGGTTTGCGCCATGGCAGTGCCCGGGGTCATTCCTGTCGCGTACGAGCCGAAGCACCGCACCGAGACGATCGGGCGGTATGCGGAGGGTCAGTTCCTGGCGTCGATCACGTATGCCTTTCCCGAGGGGTTCCGCCTCGACGAAGGCTGGGAAGATCAGAAACGCCTGTTCGCGGTTCTGCACACCTTCGACGCGGAGGGCAATTACCGCGACTCGGACATCTGGTGTGCCGGCACCTGGGCGGAGCAGCAGCGCGACCCGGTCGGCGACGCCTCGCCGCTCACGCGCGCCCAGGTGCACCGGGCGACCCTGCTCCGCAGCCTCCCCCGCCGTTCCTACACGGACATCGCGATCCGCCCCTTCAGCGTCATCCGCGAGGGCGTCCGCTTCGGCCTGGTGATCCGCGAGGACGAGGGCGAACAGTGGGCAGAGCTCTACCCCGACCGCCTCGCCTTCGCGGACCCGTGGGACGGGACCTACGACACCTGAGCCGTGGCCCACGCGGAGGCGCCCGGGACGTCAGGGTCCCAGGCGCCTCGGCGTGAGTGCGCGGGTCAGAGGGACGTGCCGTCGTTCGTCGTGTCCGGGTCGACGCCCATCGTGATCGAGCCGATGACGCCCTTGGCGATGTTCTTCTTGTTGTACTTCAGCTTGAGCAGGCCGCCGGTGGTGCCGCTCTGGTCGTAGATCGTGTCCTCGGTGAGCGTGGTGCGCTCGGTGGTGCTGGTGGAGTACGGCTCGACCTCGGCGGAGGCCAGGACGGACTCCTCGTCGAAGAAGAACTGGCCGGTGTGACAGGTGTGTCCGCCCTCGTAGCCGGCGTCGGTCCAGGTGCCGTCCACGTGGACCTTCGTGTGGATGTGGACGGTGCGGCCCCGGTACCAGCCCGGGAAGATCGTCCTGAAGGTGACCTGGCCGTGCTTGTCGGTCTTCCATGTGCCGCGCAGATAGCGCTCGTCGTCGGTGGGTTCCTCGTGGCCCCCGCCGCCGGTGCCTCCTGAGGGCGCACCGGACGGCGGCTCACCAGTGGGCGTACCGCTCGGGGTGCCCGAAGGGGCGTCGGTCGGAGTTCCGGAGGGGGCGTCGGTCGGGGCAGATCCGCCCCCGCCTCCCGTCGACAGACTCTCGTAGCCCGAGTAGATGCCGAGGGCGTCGCAGTGCCAGATGTCGACGGCGGCGTTGGCGACGGGCTTGCAGGTCTCGGAGTCGATCACTTTGAGCTGGAGGGTGAGGGGGATGCCCTCCTTGTCCTCGGTGATGTCCCGGCGGATCTTGTCCGCGTCGATGTAGTACGGCCCCTCGGTGGTCTCCGAGGTGAGCCGGTAGCAGGCCTCGGCGGCGGTGGAGGTGCTGCTCGCCGAGACCGCCGTGCTGGTCTCGCTCGCGAAGGCACCCGACGCGGCGAGCGAGCCCGCGGCGCCCACGGCCACGGCCGCGCCCGCTCCGGCCACGACGACCTTGCGCCGCGTCAGGTCCTTCTTGTGCTTCGGCCCGTGGGCCGGCTGCTGGAGTTCCGGGTGGTTTTCCGTCATGGACAGCGAAGGTAGGTAAGAACGCTGTCATGGACATGGGTGCCAACTGTGGTTCCCCACAGGGAGTTACCGGCAGGGAAGTTCTCGACGGCCGGGTTGCAGACAGAGAAGTGGCCCGGAACCGACCTCGGCTCCGGGCCACCCCCCTCAGATCACCGTCTACTTCGGCTGCGGCTTGCGCACCGACAGGTGCAGCTCCCTCAGCCGGGCCTCCTCCAGCTCCGTCGGCGCGCCCATCATCAGATCCTGGGCGTTGCCGTTGAGCGGGAAGGAAATGGTCTCGCGGATGTTGGGCTCGTCCGCGAGCAGCATGACGATGCGGTCGACGCCGGGGGCGATGCCGCCGTGCGGCGGGGCGCCGAAGCGGAACGCGCGCAGCATGCCCGCGAACTTCTCCTCGACGGTCTCCCGGTCGTAGCCCGCGATCTCGAAGGCCTTGAGCATGATCTCCGGCTCGTGGTTCCGGATCGCGCCGGAGGACAGCTCGACGCCGTTGCAGACGATGTCGTACTGCCAGCCCAGGATGTCCAGCGGGTCCTGGGTCTCCAGGGCCTCCAGGCCACCCTGCGGCATGGAGAACGGGTTGTGCGAGAAGTCGATCGCGCCCGTCTCCTCGTCCTTCTCGTACATCGGGAAGTCGACGATCCAGCAGAACCGGAACACGCCCTCCTCGAAGTGCCCGGCACGCTTGGCGGCCTCGACACGGACCGCGCCCATGATCTTCGAGACCTCGTCGAACTCGCCCGCGCCGAAGAACACGGCGTGACCGGCGGCCAGCGACAGCCGCTTGGTCAGCTCGGCGACGTTCTCCTCGGTGAGGAACTTCGCGATCGGGCCGGACAGCGAACCGTCCTCGGCGACCCGCACCCAGGCCAGGCCCTTGGCCCCCTGCGAGACCGCGTAGTCACCGAGCTGGTCGAAGAACTTCCGCGGCTGCGCCGAGACGTCCGGCACCGCGAGGGCCCGCACGTGCTTGCCGGCGAACGCCTTGAACTCCGAGCCCTCGAAGACGTCGGTGATGTCAACGAGCTCCAGCTGGGCCCGCAGGTCCGGCTTGTCGGAGCCGTACTTCAGCATCGCCTCGCGGAACGGGATCCGCGGGAAGGGGGAGGTGACCTCCCGGCCGCCGCCGAACTCCGTGAACAGCTCGGTCATGAGCTGCTCGATCGGCTGGAACACGTCCTCCTGCTCGACGAAGCTCATCTCGACGTCGAGCTGGTAGAACTCGCCCGGCGAACGGTCCGCGCGCGCGTCCTCGTCACGGAAGCAGGGCGCGATCTGGAAGTAGCGGTCGAAGCCGGAGATCATCAGCAGCTGCTTGAACTGCTGCGGCGCCTGCGGGAGGGCGTAGAACTTGCCCGGGTTCAGGCGGGAGGGGACCACGAAGTCACGAGCGCCCTCGGGGGAGGTCGCGGACAGGATCGGGGTCGCCATCTCGTTGAAGCCGAGAGCCACCATCTTCGAGCGGATCGAGGCGATCACCGACGAGCGCAGCATGATGTTCTTGTGCATGCGCTCGCGACGCAGGTCGAGGAAGCGGTACTCCAGGCGCCGCTCCTCGTTGACCCCGTCCTCGGTGTTGATCGTGAACGGCAGCGGGGCGGCCGCGCCGAGCAGCTCGACCTCACCGACCTCGACCTCGATCTCACCGGTCGGCAGGTCCGGGTTCACGTTCTCGGTTCCACGTGAAACGACACGGCCGTCGATCCGGACCGTGGACTCCTTGGAGACCTTGTCCAGCGCCTCGTAGGCCTCCGTGCCCGGCCGGGCGACGAGCTGCGTGATGCCGTAGTGATCACGCAGATCGATGAAGAGGATGCCGCCCAGGTCGCGCCGATTGTGCAGCCAGCCACTCAGTCGGACGTCGGTGCCGACGTCAGAGGAGCGGAGCTCGCCGCAGGTGTGGGACCTGTACCGATGCATCGTCGTTCATCCAGCCTTCGCGGATCGGGGGCTGCCTCACGTGTCTGTTTCACGTGAAACTCCCCCAAGGGTACCGGGGCACCCAGGACCGGCTCCCCACCATTACGACTCGGTCAACAGTGGCACTCCTCGATCCCCTGTTCTTAAAGTGGGGCAATGCGCACTGGTGAGCCCCTGCCCGCCGTGGGGGACGTCCTCACCGCCCTCGCGACCGGCCTGTGGCACTGGGACACCGCCACCGAACTGGTCACGGTCGACGCGGAGGCCGCCCGGCTGCTCGGCCTGCCCGCCCAGCAGGCCACCCTCACCGAGGCCCAGACCCGGGCCCGGCTGCATCCGGTCGACTGGAACGAGATCATCAGCGTCGTCGGCCTCGCCGTCGCCGAGGACACCCTCGCCGAGGTCCGGATCCGGATCATGGACGAGCGGGGCCGGGTGATCCGTACCGTACGCAGCCGTTCCAAGCCGTCGTACGACCGGCAGAAGAAGTCGTTCCGGCTGATCGGCACCCTCCAGGAGGTCACCGAGCCGACCCCCGGCACCCCCGCCGGACGCACCGCGGTCACCGGCGACTGGCGGCGCTCCCGGGAGGCCTTCCTGCTGGACGCGGGCCGCGCACTGGCCGAGGCCCGCTCCACCGCCGAGGTGCTGCGGGTGGCCGCGGGCCTGTCCATGCCCGGCTTCAGCCCCGACGGTCTGGCCGTCTTCGGCGTCGAGGGCGACCGGCTGACGATCATCGGTCACCACGGGCAGCAGCCCGGCGACGAGAGCCCCTTCTCCCACATGTCCCTGGAGACCGACTATCCGGCCGCCGAGGTCGTCCGCACCGGCCGTGCCGTCTATCTCTCCAGCCCCGAGGCCTACCGCTCCCGCTACCCGGTCACCTGGCCGCTCGCCCAGCGCTTCGACCGCCAGTCCTGGGCGTTCCTGCCGCTGACCGTGGCCGGCCGCACCATGGGCGCGTGGATGGCGGGCTTCGCCTATCCGGTCGCCTTCACGCCGGACGAGCGCTCGGTGCTGACGACGGTGGCCCGGATGCTGGCCCAGGCGCTGTCGCGCGCGGGTGTGGCCGAGTCCGAGCGCGAGCTGACCGACGGGCTCCAGCGCTCCATGCTCCCGAGCCTCGGCCCGGAGATACCGGGCATGACCGTCGCCGCCCGCTACGTCCCCACCGGCGGCGGCCTCCAGGTCGGCGGCGACTGGTACGACATGATCCCGCTGCCCGGCGGCACCTCCCGCACGGGTGCGGGCGGCGGCCGCTTCGCCCTGGTCATCGGGGACGTCCAGGGCCATGACGTACGGGCCGCCGGACTGATGGGCCAGCTCCGCATCGCCCTGCGCGCCTACGCCTCCGAGGGCCACCGCCCCGACGCGGTCCTCTCCCGCGCCTCCCGCTTCCTCAACGGCATGACGTACGGCGCCGGCGAGGGCGGCGATCCCGCCGACACCCGGTTCGCGACCTGCCTCTACATCGAGGTCGATCCGGCCACCGGGGCCCTGGAGGTGGCCCGGGCCGGCCATCCCGAGCCGGCCATCCGCCTGGCCGACGGCACGGTACTGGCCCGCACCACGCACGTCGGCCTCCCGCTGGGCATCGACCCGGACGCCGACTACCCCACGACCCGGATCGTCCTTCAGCCCGGTGAGACGCTGATGCTCTGCACGGACGGGCTGATCGAGACCGGCGGCCATGACTTCGAGACCGGCTGGAAGCGCGTCCGGACGATCCTGGAGACCCACGACGGTGGTCCGGAGGAGCTCGCCGACGCCCTCGTCCAGGCCGTCCACGGCCCTTCCTCCCACCACACCACCGGCCCGCTCGCCGACCGCCGCGAGGACGACATAGCGGTCCTCCTGCTGCACCGGAACGGCTCGCAGGACGACGACACGGCCACGGCACGGCCGCCATCCCGCCGTTCGATGCTGTCGGTGGCCCAGGCGGAACCGGAACGGATCGCGGTGGCCCGCCACCAGCTGCGCGAGCTGCTGCACGACTGGTCCTCCGCCGACCAGGTCGACTCGGCGGTCCTGCTGGTCTCCGAGACGCTGACGAACGTCCTGGTCCACACCGACGCGGACGCGCTGCTGGTCGCCGAGGTCCGCGGCGAGCCCGGCGACCGCCGGCTGCGCGTCGAGGTCACCGACACCAGCGACGACCTCCCCCACAAGCGCCGCCCCGGCGAACTGGCCTCCTCGGGCCGCGGCCTGATGCTGATCGAACTCCTCGCCGACCTGTGGGGCGTCGACCCTCGCGGCGAGGGCAAGACGATCTGGTTCGAACTCCATGAGCCGCAGGACGCGTCCTCGGCCCAATAGATCGCCGTGTGCACGGGGCTGACGCCCGATCGGGGACGGCGCTCCGTTCTTCGTCCTGCCGTAGCACGGCAGCCCGTACACAGAACAAGCCCGATGCCGCAAAACCAAGGTGCGGCATCGGGTGATGTCGTGCCGTACCGGACTTACAGCCCGCCCTCGGACATCCCGTGCACGGCCGGGATCGTCCCCAGGCGGCCCTTCTGGAAGTCGTCGAACGCCTGCTGGAGTTCCTCGCGGGTGTTCATGACGAACGGGCCGTAGTGCGCCATCGGTTCACGGATCGGCTGTCCGCCCAGGAGGACGACCTCCATGTCCGGCGTGTGGGAGTCCTGCTTCTCGTCCGCGCGGACCGTGAGGGAACCACCGGCACCGAAGACCGCCGTCTGGCCCAGGTGGATCGGGCGACGCTCGGCACCGACGCTGCCGCGGCCCGCCAGGACGTACGCCAGACCGTTGAAGTCCTCACGCCAGGGCAGGGTGATCTCCGCGCCCGGCGCCAGCGTCGCGTGGATCATCGTGATCGGGGTGTGCGTGATGCCGGGGCCCTGGTGGCCGTCCAGTTCACCCGCGATGACACGCAGCAGCGCACCGCCGTCGGGGGTGGACAGAAGCTGCACGTTGCCGCCGCGGATGTCCTGGTACCGCGGTGCCATCATCTTGTCCTTGGCCGGCAGGTTCACCCACAGCTGGAGGCCGTGGAAGAGTCCTCCGGACATCACGAGGGACTCCGGCGGAGCCTCGATGTGGAGGAGACCCGAACCGGCCGTCATCCACTGGGTGTCGCCGTTGGTGATGGTGCCGCCACCGCCCTGGCTGTCCTGGTGGTCGAAGATCCCGTCGATGATGTAGGTGACGGTCTCGAAGCCGCGGTGCGGGTGCCACGGGGTCCCCTTGGGCTCGCCGGGCGCGTACTCCACCTCACCCATCTGGTCCATCATGATGAACGGATCCAGGTGCCGGTAATGGATCCCGGCGAACGCCCGGCGCACCGGGAATCCCTCACCCTCGAAACCACTCGGCGCGGTCGTCACGCCGAGGACGGGACGGGCGACCGCGTCCGCCGTCGCGGCCACGCGCGGCAGGGTCAGCGGGTTGTCGACAGTCACTGCGGGCATGTCGGTACCTCCTTGTGGTTCGAGTTTAGTTGAGCGTTGAACTTTCTGCCACCTCTAACGGCAAAAGCCCGGAGGGCATTCCCTCCGGGCTTCTCCAGGAGCTCGCACTCCCTGAAGAGGTCAGGCGACGAGCTCCGGTTCCTGATCCGCCGGCTCTTCCTGTGTCCGTCGCCCACCCCGCATCACCAACGTCGCCAGCAGTGCCGCCGCCAGGACGCCGATCGCGCTGACCGCGAAGGTCATGGACATCGAGTCGGTGAAGGCCTCGCGGGCCGCCGCCACCAGGCCCGGGTCCCTCAGGCCCACCGCTCCGGCTATCGAGTGCCTCGCCTGCTCCGGCGCCCCTTCCGGCATCCGCTCGACGAACCCGCTCGACAGCAGCGACCCGAGGATGGCGACGCCCAGTGCGGTTCCCGCCTGCTGGACGGTGTCGTTCAGGGCCGAGCCGACGCCCGCCTTGTCGGCGGGGATGGTGCCCATCAGCGCGGCCACCGCCGCCGGCATCGACAGGCCCGCACCGAGGCCGAGCAGGCCCAGCGCCACCGCCGGGACGGTGAAGCCGGAGTCCACCGAGACCGTGGTCAGCAGGGCGAAGCAGGCCACCATCACCAGCATGCCCGCCAGCATCACCGCCCGGTTGCCGTACTTCGCTGCGAGCTTGACCCCGACGCCGTTGCCGAGCAGGGCCGTGACGGCGAGCGGCAGGAAGGCCAGGCCTGCCTTGACGGGCGAGTAGCCGAGTACGAACTGGAGGTACTGGGTGAGGACGAGCAGCAGACCGCCGTTGCCGATCTGGACCAGGGCCAGGGACAGCGAGCCGCCGCTGAAGTCGCGGTGCTTGAAGAGGACGAGCGGGACCATGGGGGACCGGGTGGTGTTCTCCCAGATGACGAAGCCGGTCAGGGACACGAGGGCGAGCAACAGGGCCGCGGTCCACGGGCCGTGCTGCGGGAGTTCGATGATCCACCAGACCAGTGCGGTCATGCCGGCCGCCGAGAGGACCGCGCCCAGCGGGTCGGCCTTCTGCCAGGGCGCCTTGGACTCCGGCATCAGGGTCAACCCGGCGACGAGTGCGAGGACGACCACCGGCACGTTGAGGAAGAAGATCGACTGCCAGGAGAAGTGGTCGATGAGGACGCCGCCGAGGACGGGGCTGCCGACCAGGCCGAGCATGGCCACCGAGCTCCAGGCCGCCATGGCCTTGCCGCGTTCGTCCTCGGCGAAGACGGTGATGAGGATCGAGAGCGTGGAAGGCATGATCAACGCGCCGCCGACGCCCATCGCGACCCGGACGGCTATCACCTCGCCGGGGGTGGTGCACCATGTCGCCGCCAGGGAGGCGGCTCCGAAGAGCAGGAGCCCGATCAGCATCACCTTGCGGCGCCCGAAGCGGTCGCCGAGGCTGCCGGAGGTGAGCAGAAGGCCGGCGAAGACGAGGATGTAGGAGTCCAGGATCCACTGGGTGTCCTGGGCGCTCGCCCCGATCTCCTCGCTCATCACGGGCACCGCGACGGTCAGCGCCATGCTGTCGACGACCAGCACAAGGCTGCTCAGGCAGAGCACGACCAGGATCCACCAGCGGCGTGGATCGCGTGCGTTCGAGATCTCCAAGGCGTCCATGACTGTCCCCTCCGGCTTCGTGAACACCGTTCCTTCGGTGCGAACACTGTACGCACAACGGAACACTGTTCGCAATGGTTGATTGATGTACGCTCGACGCGAACGACGTACGCACAGGTCGGTTGCGCCGAATGCGCCACGAAAGCGGGCCGGAGTCCCGGAGGAACCCGAAGGAGCCAGATGTCGACGAAGCCGAGCCCCATCCCCTCCGTCTGGGCTCGTCCCCAGCGGGAGTCCGACCAGCCCGCGCTCAGCCGTGCCGCGATCGTGCGCGAGGCGATCGTCATGCTGGACGCAGAGGGCGTCGAGGCGCTGAGCATGCGCAAACTGGCCACCCGGCTGAACGCGGGTGCCGCGTCCCTCTATCGGCACGTGGCCACGAAGGACGAGCTGATGGAGCTGGCGGTGGACGAGGTCGCCGCGGAGATCCACGTCCCGTCGGCGGACAGCCCCGACTGGCGCGCGGCCGTCACGGAAGCGGCCCGATCCTTCCGTACGACGGCTCTACGGCACCCTTGGCTGCCCCCGGTCCTGGGCCAGGCAGGCCTCGCCTACCTCGGCCCCAACCTCATGTCCTATTCGGAGCGGCTGGCGGCCCTTTTCACGGCCGCGGGATTCCAGGCCCCTGGGACGGCGATCGACGCGGTGCTGTCGTACGTGATCGGCATGAGCACCACGGAAGCGGCCTGGCTCACCACGGTGGCCCGCTCCGGTGACTCGGAGTCCGGCCTGATCGCCCGCCTCCTGCCGGCGGTCCAGCAGGCCACGGCCCCCCACAGCCACCTGGCCCGGGGCCACGCCGAGACGGAGCAGGCGGCGACCACGGACCCGGCGGCCCTCAGGGACGCCAAGTTCAAGGCCGCCCTGGACCTCGTCCTGGACGGCCTGGCACTGCGCCTGGAGGCACCAGCTTCCTGAACACGCGTCGCTACCCGTACATCCTCCGCATCGCGAAGTCGACCATCTGCTCCACGGCCTTCGCGTCGAACACGATCCGGTGCTCGCCCTCCATGTCGAGGACGAAGCCGTACCCGGTGGGCAGCAGGTCGAGGACCTCCGCGCCGGTGATCACGAAGTACTTGGACTCCTTGCCCGCGTACCTGCGCAGTTCCTTCAGCGTGGTGAACATGGGGATCACCGGCTGCTGGGTGTTGTGCAGGGCGAGGAACCCGGGGTTGTCGCCGCGCGGGCAGTAGACCTTGGACGTGGCGAAGACCTGCTGGAAGTCCTCGGCCGCCATCTGCCCGGTGGTGAAGGCACGCACCGCGTCCGCGAGGGAGGGCGGGGACGGCTCGGGGTACAGCGGCGGCTGCTGGCCGTAGCCGCCCGCACCGCCGGCCATGGGCTGCTGGGGCGGGACGCCGTACTGCTGCTGGGCACCAGCGTTCTGGTCGTAGCCGTACATGGGCGTAAGCGTACCGAGGGGGGCGGGGGCGGCGGGCAGCTACCGGCCCCGGAAACCGACAGTGACCTGACAGCGGCCGGCCCTGGGTTTCCGGTGGCGGTGGCTCGTAGCGTCGAGGCATGGGCCGACAGCGCGATGACGACATGCACGAGCACGACCGGGGGCTCTCCTACGACCTTCCCGTGCTCGCCCGCCGACGGATGATCCGGCTCATGGCCGGGACGGGGGCGGGCCTGCTGCCCCTGGTGGGCTGCACCGGTTCCTCCTCTCCTGAGGCCGTGACATCACCGTCGGCCGCAGGAGCGGGCGCGGGAACGGACACGGCCACGGGCACGGGCACCTCCTGCGCCGCCGTCCCCGAGGAGACCGCAGGGCCCTACCCCGGCGACGGCTCGAACGGGGTGAACGTGCTGAAGGAGAGCGGGGTCGTCCGCAGGGACATCACCGGCAGCTTCGGCGCTTCCGCGGGCGGCACCGCCGGGGGCGTGCCCCTGACACTGACGCTCACGGTGGTGGAGGTGGCCTCTGGCTGCGGGACCCCGCGGAAGGGGGCCGCCGTCTATGTGTGGCACTGCGACCGGGAGGGCGGCTACTCCCTCTATACGGAGGGCCTGACGGGGGAGAACTACCTGCGGGGCGTCCAGGAGACCGACGAGAAGGGGCAGGTCACCTTCACCAGCGTCTTCCCGGGCTGTTATCCGGGCCGCTGGCCGCACGTCCACTTCGAGGTCTACGGCAGCCTCCGGGACGCCGTGAGCGCCACCGCGATCGCCGGCACTTCCCAGCTCGCGTTCCCCGAGGACGTGTGCGACACGGTGTACGCGACCGAGGGGTACGGGGCGAGCGTGCCCAACCTGCGCCGGCTGTCCCTGGCGACGGACAGCGTCTTCCGGGACGGTCACGACCGGCAGCTCGCGACGGTGAGGGGAAGCGTGGCGGAGGGGTACACCGCCTCGCTGACCGTCGCGGTGTGACTCCTCACAGATGGCCGGATCGGGGTTGCGACTTATTACCGACGGGTAGCATCATCGTAGCTACTTGTTGGTATGTGTACGGGCGCGAGGAACCAGGTGCCTCGCCGATCTCTTGACGGAGCCATCGCCATGGGGCACTACAAGTCCAATCTCCGCGACATCGAGTTCAACCTCTTCGAAGTACTCGGGCGCGACAAGCTGTACGGCACGGGTCCGTTCGCGGAGATGGACGTCGAGACCGCGAAGAGCATCCTGGAGGAGCTGACCCGCCTCTCCGAGAACGAGCTCGCGGAGTCCTTCGCGGACGCCGACCGCAACCCGCCGGTCTTCGACCCCGAGACGAACACCGCGCCGGTCCCGGCGTCCTTCAAGAAGAGCTACAAGGCCTTCATGGACTCCGAGTACTGGCGGCTCGGCCTGCCCGAGGAGATCGGCGGCACCACCTCGCCCCGCTCCCTGATCTGGGCCTTCGCCGAGCTGATCCTGGGTGCCAACCCGGCCGTCTGGATGTACTCCTCGGGCCCCGCGTTCGCCGGCATCCTCTTCGAGGAGGGCAACGAGGTCCAGAAGCACATCGCCAAGGTCGCCGTGGAGAAGCAGTGGGGCTCCACGATGGTCCTCACCGAGCCCGACGCGGGCTCCGACGTCGGCGCCGGCCGCACCAAGGCGGTCCAGCAGGAGGACGGCTCCTGGCACATCGAGGGCGTGAAGCGCTTCATCACCTCCGGTGAGCACGACATGGAGGAGAACATCCTCCACTACGTCCTCGCCCGCCCCGAGGGCGCCGGACCCGGCACCAAGGGCCTGTCCCTCTTCCTCGTCCCGAAGTACCTCTTCGACTTCGAGACCGGCGAGCTGGGCGAGCGCAACGGCGTGTACGCGACGAACGTCGAGCACAAGATGGGCCTCAAGGCCTCCAACACCTGCGAGATGACCTTCGGCGACCGGCACCCGGCCAAGGGCTGGCTGATCGGCGACAAGCACGACGGCATCCGCCAGATGTTCCGGATCATCGAGTTCGCGCGGATGATGGTCGGCACGAAGGCGATCTCCACGCTGTCGACGGGCTACCTGAACGCGCTGGAGTACGCCAAGGAGCGTGTCCAGGGTCCCGACCTCGCGAACTTCATGGACAAGACCGCGCCCAAGGTCACCATCACGCACCACCCGGACGTGCGCCGCTCGCTGATGACGCAGAAGGCGTACGCGGAGGGCATGCGCGCGCTGGTGCTCTACACCGCCTCGATCCAGGACGAGATCCAGGTCAAGGAGGCGGCGGGCGAGGACGTCAAGGCGCTGGAGGCGCTGAACGACCTGCTGCTCCCGATCGTCAAGGGCTACGGCTCGGAGAAGGGCTACGAGCAGCTCGCCCAGTCGCTCCAGACCTTCGGCGGCTCCGGCTTCCTCCAGGAGTACCCGATCGAGCAGTACATCCGGGACGCCAAGATCGACACCCTGTACGAGGGCACGACCGCGATCCAGGGCCAGGACTTCTTCTTCCGGAAGATCGTCCGCAACCAGGGCGCGGCCCTGAACTCCCTCGCCGAGGACATCAAGAAGTTCCTGGCGGTCGGCACGGGCGGCGAGGAGCTCGCGGGCGCCCGTGAGCAGCTGGCCAAGGCGGCCGTGGAGCTGGAGGCCATCGTCGGTCTGATGCTGACCGACCTCGCGGCCACCGAGCAGGACGTCAAGAACATCTACAAGGTGGGCCTCAACACCACCCGCCTGCTGATGGCCTCCGGTGACGTGGTCGTCGGCTACCTGCTCCTCAAGGGCGCCGCGATCGCCGCCGAGAAGCTGGAGACGGCCGCGGCCAAGGACAGGGCGTTCTACACCGGCAAGATCGCGGCGGCGAAGTTCTTCGCGGCCAACGTCCTGCCCGGCGTCACCCTGGCCCGCAAGATCGCCGAGGGCGTCGAGCTGGACCTGATGAACCTGGACGAGGCGGCGTTCTGACCCGACCGTCCCAGTCCGACGAGGCCGCGCTCCGGTTCCGACCGGGGCGCGGCTCGTTCGTGGGACCGGGTTTCCATCTCGGCGGGGTCAGGGTCCCGTTGCGGCGAGGCCGGGGGCGCGTCCCGGCGAGGCTCCGCTCCCCTTCCGACGGGGTCGCGCCGCCGCCGCGAACCCCGCCCCGACCACATCGCCACCCCGACAAGGCCCCGCCCCCGAGTACTTCGCCGCCCCGCCCCCACCCCCGCAGGGCCACGTTCTAGGACACACCCGTACAGCTGTACTCAGTCCTCGCGAGGGCCCGTTCCGATCGCTCGGGAGTGGTCCTCGTACGTCGTTAAGGTGAACCCCATGAGCGCACCCCACCGCCTCGACCGCGGCCACACCGACGACCTCATGTCCTTCCTGGCGGCGAGCCCCACGCCGTACCACGCCGTGGCGAACGCCGCCGAGCGGCTGGAGAAGGCAGGTTTCCGCCAGGTCTCGGAGACGGACGCCTGGGAGGGGTCGAGCGGCGGCAAGTACGTGCTGCGCGGCGGCGCGATCATCGCCTGGTACGTCCCCGAGGGCGCGGCGCCCCACACGCCGTACCGCATCGTCGGCGCCCACACCGACTCCCCGAACCTGCGGGTCAAGCCGCTGCCGGACAGCGGGGCGCACGGCTGGCGCCAGGTCGCCGTCGAGATCTACGGCGGCCCCCTGATGAACTCCTGGCTCGACCGCGACCTGGGGCTGGCCGGCCGGCTGACCCTGCGGGACGGCTCGACGCGGCTGGTGAACGTGGACCGCCCGCTGCTGCGGGTGCCGCAGCTCGCCATCCACCTGGACCGCGCGGTGTCCTCGGACGGCCTCAAGCTCGACAAGCAGCGGCACCTCCAGCCCATCTGGGGACTCGGCGACGATGTGCGCGACGGTGACCTGATCGCGTTCCTGGAGGAGGAACTGGGGCTCGGTGCGGGCGAGGTGACCGGCTGGGACCTGATGACGCACTCCGTGGAGGCACCGGCCTACCTGGGCCGGGACAACGAGCTGGTGGCAGGCCCCCGGATGGACAACCTGCTGTCCGTGCACGCGGGCGTGGCCGCCCTGGCCGCGGTGTCCTCCGGTGAACTGCCGTACATCCCGGTCCTCGCCGCCTTCGACCACGAGGAGAACGGCTCGCAGTCGGACACCGGCGCGGACGGGCCGCTGCTCGGCGGGGTCCTCGAGCGCTCGGTGTTCGCGCGCGGCGGATCGTACGAGGACCGGGCGCGGGCCTTCGCGGGGACGGTCTGTCTGTCCTCCGACACCGGGCACGCGGTGCACCCCAACTACGCCGAGCGGCACGACCCGACGCACCACCCGCGGGTCAACGGCGGTCCGATCCTCAAGGTCAACGTCAACAACCGCTACGCCACGGACGGTTCGGGCCGGGCGGTGTGGGCCGCGGCCTGCGAGAAGGCGGGGGTGCCGTTCCAGTCCTTCGTCTCCAACAACTCCATGCCCTGCGGCACCACGATCGGCCCGATCACCGCGGCCCGGCACGGCATCAAGACAGTCGACATCGGCGTGGCGATCCTCTCGATGCACAGCGTCAGGGAGCTGTGCGGCGCGGACGACCCGCACCTGCTGGCCAACGCCCTAGTGGCGTTCCTCGAAGGGTAGTTCGGACTCCCCGACGGGTATTCGCCGAAAGTGGGGGTACCCGGGGTTCCGGACCGGAACGACCGGACCGGACAGGGAGGCGACACTCATGGGCCTCGGCGGATGCATCATCCTCATCGCCGTGGGAGCAATCCTCACGTTCGCCACCGACTGGCACATGCAGGGGGTCAACCTCGATCTGGTCGGTGTGATCCTCATGATCGTGGGGCTGATCGGCGTGACGACGTTCAGCAGCATCGCCCGGCGGCGGCGCGTGGTGGTTCCCCCCACCACGCAGACCGTCGTCGAGGAGCCGCACGGACGCCGCGACGGCTACTCCGACGGATACGGCGTGTAAGACAGGCATGTAAGACAGGACAACGCAGGACGCACAGGGCGACGACAGACAACCGTGAGCAATCCGTAATCACGGTTGTCTTGTCCGCTTGTGTGGAAATAGTGAATGCTGAGGCTCTGTAGAGCCCGGGGGGTTGGCAGTAGCCGGGCGTGGCCCATCAGCACACCCGGGGGCTCCCCGTGCATCACCCTGCGACGACGCTCGCGGCCCCCGCCGCGAGCCCCCCCGCGCCCCCGTCGGCACGCCGCCCGGCGTGCGCACGCCGCCCCCGAGGAACTCGACGGCCCGCTGCGCCTGGTGGTGCTGATACCGGCCCACAACGAACAGGACCGCATCGCCGACGCGATCCAGGGCCTGTGGCAGCAGACCCGCCGCCCCGACCTGATCGTCGTGGTCGCCGACAACTGCACCGACGCCACCGCCGAGATCGCCGTCGCGCACGGCGCACAGGTCTTCGCCACCCAGGGCAACACCCACAAGAAGGCCGGCGCCCTCAACCAGGCCATCGCCTGGGTACTGCCCCATCTCGAGGACCGCGACCTGCTGTTGGTGCAGGACGCCGACACCGTCCTCAACCCCTGGTTCAGCGAGACGGCCATCCGCACCTTCAACCGCAAGGTCGGCGCCGTCGGCGGGGTCTTCTACGGCGAGGAGGGCGGCGGCCTCCTCGGACTGCTCCAGCGCATGGAGTTCCACCGCTACGCCTGGGAACTGGAACGCACCGGCGGCAAGGCCCAGGTGCTCACCGGCACCGGCACCATGTTCCGCGCCCGCGTCCTGCGCGAGGTGCGCGCCGCCCGCCGCGGCGGGGTACTCGGCGGCGGCAACGCCTACTACAGCCTCGCCTCGCTCACCGAGGACGACGAGATGACCAAGGCGGTCAAGACCCTCGGCTACCGGGCCATGTCCCCGGCCGGCTGCGAGGTCACCACCGAGGTCATGCCCACCCTGGGCAAGCTCTGGCACCAGCGGCTGCGGTGGCAGCGCGGAGCCCTGGAGAACCTGCGCGACTACGGCTGGACACGTGTCACCGCCCGTTACTTCATGCAGCAGTTCCTGATGGGCTTCGGCGCGCTGTCCTTCCTCGTCTACCTCACCTACATGGTCACGTACACCACGCTGTACGGCTGGCCCGGCTTCTCGCCCTTCTGGACCGCGATCGGGCTGATCTTCCTGGTCGAGAAGACGGTCTCGGTACGGCGGGCGGGGCCCCGCGCGGTGCTGGTCGCGGCGCTGATGATCCCCGAGATGCTCTACGACCTGTTCCAGCACGCCGTCTACTTCACCTCGCTGTGGGGGCTGTTGCGCCGCAGCGAGGAGAAGTGGGTCGCAACATAACCCTCTAGGAGAGACACGATGTACGGACGAGTGATCGGCGCCGGCACGACCGGGGCCGGAGGCGCCACGCTGGCCGCGACCGGGATGTGGCTGAACAGCATGGCGATGCTGGTGGCCGCCACGACGCTGGTCGCGGCGGGCGTCGCGCTGTTCAAGCTGGCCCCGCGCCGGCGGTAGCCGGGTACCGCGCCGGCGGTGCTCGCGGCGCGGGTGCGGGGGAGATGCGTCCCCCGCACCCGCGCCGTCGTTCAACGCCCCCGACGAAGCCGCCGGAACCGGCAGGCCTGCCGTCACCCCAGCGCCTGACCCGTCGTCACCTCCACATGCGACGGGATTTCGTCGTGACGGTCGCCGACCGTGGAGGTGCCCTGACGGTGGCAGACCTCTGCGGACCGCGCGGCCGACTCCCCCGCCACCCTGCACCGGCGCTTCCAGTGCCAGCCGGGGAGGGTGCCGCTCGCCCGGCTGACGGCGATGGAGGTCCCCCACGCCCTCAAGGAAGTCGGGGAGGGTGGCGCTCGCCTGCCGGCTCATCGAACGCGGGAAGGAGCGGCTCGACCTGGTGGCCGCCAGTGCGGTCTCGGCACGGCGGCCAACCTCCGGGCGCGCGTGCGCCGCGAGACGGGACTCAGCCCGTCGGCCTACCGGCGGCGTTTCGGGCCGGGCAGCGGGGAAGCGGTAAGGACATGAGATTTCTCGTGCGCGACCGGCTCCTCGGCTTCGGTGAGGACTACTGGATCGAGGACGACCACGGAAACAAAGTGTTCCTGGTCGACGGCAAGGCCATGCGGCTGCGGGACACCTTCGAGCTGAAGGACACCCAGGGGCGGGTCCTGATCGACATCCGCCAGAAGATGTTCGCCCTGCGCGACACCATGCTGATCGAGCGGGACGGCGAGCCGCTGGCCACGATCCGCCGCAAGCGGCTGTCGCTGCTGCGCAACCACTACCGGGTGGCGCTCGCCGACGGCCGCACCGAACTCGACGTCAGCGGCAAGATCCTCGACCGGGAGTTCGCCGTCGAGTACGACGGTGAGCTGCTCGCGGTGGTCTCGCGGCGGTGGCTGCACGTCCGCGAGACCTACGGCGTCGACATCGTCCGGGAGGACGCGGACCCGGCGCTGCTCATCGCGGTGGCGGTGTGCGTGATCCACCTCGCGGAGAAGGAGCGGGAGGACGACTGAACCCCGGCCCCAGCGTCTGTCGGCGCCCCGGGATCAGAGCACCCGGTCCTTCAGGGCCGGGAACTGCTCCCGGGTCGCGGCCACCTTGCCGGGGTCGAACTCCACGGTGAGGACCTCCTCGTCGGCGCCCGCCTCGGCCAGCACCTCGCCCCACGGATCCACCACGATCGAGTGACCGGCCTGCGGAACTCCCGCGTGCGTCCCGGCCGTTCCACAGGCGAGCACGAACGCCTGGTTCTCGACCGCCCGCGCCTGGGCCAGCAGCGTCCAGTGCGCCCGGCGGCGCTCCGGCCAGCCCGCCGGGATCACCAGGGTCTCGGCGCCCGCGTCGACGAGACCGCGGAAGAGTTCGGGGAAACGGAGGTCGTAGCAGGTGGCCACACCGACGGTCGTGCCGGGCAGCCGGACCGTCACCAGGTCCTCGCCCCGGCCCATCAGCACGGCCTCGCCCTTGTCGAAGCCGAAGCGGTGGATCTTGCGGTAGCCGGCGGCCAGTTCACCGGAGGGGGAGAAGACGAGGGAGGTGTTGTAGAGGGTGCCGTCGGGGTCCCGCTCGGGGATCGAGCCCGCGTGCAGCCACACGCCCGTGTCGCTCGCCGCCTTCGCCATCGACTCGTACGTCGGCCCTTCCAGCGGCTCGGCCGCGTGCCCGAACTCCTCGAAGGCGAACGCCCCCGTGGTCCACAGCTCCGGCAGCACGACGAGATCGGCACCGGCCTGGTCCCGCACGAGCGCGGCCACCCGCCCGCGACGGGATTCGACCGATTCGTGCTCATCCACGGCGATCTGGATCAGAGAGGCGCGCACACTACCACCGTCCTGGCATTCGAGCCGTCCCTTACGGGCCTACGATCGTCACACGAAAGCACTGCCGGGGTGCCTCACAGCAGCGTAACTTAGCGTTCCAAGACACCCGCCGACAGCCACCGCCTCCACTGGCAACGACGCCATCACCAGCCCGTGCTCCGACCGCCGAGGGGTCCCGTTCCGTGAGTCTGCATCCCACCCTCCAGCCCTACGCCGACGCCTGGACCCATTCCATCGAAGCGATATCCGAGCTGGTGACCCCGCTGGTGGAGGGCGAGTGGAACCGCCGTACCCCCTGCCCGGGCTGGTCCGTCAGGGACGTGGTGTCTCATGTGATCGGCCTGGACTGCGAGATGCTCGGCGACCCGCGCCCCATCCACACCCTCCCGCGCGACCTGTACCACGTCACCAACGACATCCAGCGGTACATGGAGATGCAGGTCGACGTCCGCCGCCACCACACCGCGCCGGAGATGACCTCCGAGCTGGAGTACGTCGTCATCCGCCGCAACCGACAGCTGCGGAACGAGTCCCGCGACCCCGGCACCAAGGTGCGCGGACCGCTGGGAACCGAACTGACGCTCGCGGAGTCCATGCGCCGGCACGCCTTCGACGTCTGGGTGCACGAACAGGACCTGCGCACCGCCCTCGGCCGGCCCGGCAACCTCGACTCCCCCGGCGCCCATGTCGCCCGTGACGTCCTCCTCGACGCGCTGCCCGACGTGGTGGCCGTCAAGGCCGACGCCCCCCGCAGCTCGGCGATCGTCTTCGACATCCACGGTCCCGTCGAGTTCCTGCGGACCATCCGCGTCGACATCCAGGGCCGCGGCACCCTGGAGACCGCCCCCGCCCTCGGCCCGGCCGCCACCCTCACTCTCGACTGGGAGACCTACGTCCGCCTGGCCTGCGGCCGCGTGACCCCGGAGGCGGTGGCGGACCGGGTGAAGGCGGAGGGCGACCCGGAACTGACGGGGGCGATCCTGCGGAACTTCACGGTCACGCAGTAGCGGACAGGCCTGGGTCCGCTCACCGGCCCGGGCCGATATTCGATGTCGTGGGGCGAGCCCGGTCGTTAGCGTGCGGCCATGGACGACACACGGCACGACACGGCGACCGACGGCCCGCCCCGGCTCACCCGGCTGACCTTCCACGGCCCGCTCTCCGAGCCCCGGGCGGACTCTCTCGTACGGCGCCTCGCGCTCGCGGAGCCGACGAGCGTGCTGGATCTCGGCTGCGGCTGGGGCGAGTTGACGCTGCGGTTGCTCGCGGCCGTGCCCGGCGCCACGGGAACCGGGGTGGACGTCAACGCGCAGGACCTGGACCGCGGGCGGGCCGCCGCCGAGGCGCGGGGACTCGCGGGCCGGATGGCGTTCGTGGAGGAGTCCGCCGTGGGGTCCTCGCGAGGGCCCGCCGACCTGGTCCTGTGCGTCGGTTCGAGTCACGCCCTCACTGCTGAGGAGCCGCCGCACCATCTGCCCGCGGCCCTGCGGGAACTGCGCCGGCTGGTCCGTGACGGCGGCCGTGTGCTGCTCGGTGAGACCTTCTGGCAGCGCACGCCCACGTCGGCCGAGCTGTCCGGCATGTGGCCGGGTGCCTCCGTGGACGATCAGCCCGCGCTCGCGTCCCTCGTCGACCTCGCCGTGGCGGCCGGGTTCCGGCCCGAGTGGACGGAGACGGCGAGCCTGGACGAGTGGGAGGAGTTCGAGTCCGGCTACCAGGCGGACGCCGAGGTGTGGCTCGCAGATCACGGTGACCATCCGCTGGCGGCGGCGACCCGCGAGCGCCTCGACCGGCACCGCGCCCAGTGGTCGGCCTACCGGGGCCTGCTGGGACTGGCGTACCTCACGCTCGTCCCCGTGCGCTGACCCGCTCAGGCGGGTACGTGCACCGTCTCCACGCGGCTCGCCACCAGCCGTTCGCGTTCCCGTCGCGCCGCCCGCCCGCGCAGCCGCAGGATCTGGGTGACGCCGAGGGCCTGGAGGACGAAGACGGAGGAGAAGGCGACGCTGTAGTTCTCGCCGGTCGCGTCCAGCAGCACCCCCACGGCGAGCAGGGTGGTCATCGACGCGAGGAAGCCGCCCATGTTCGTGATGCCGGACGCGGTGCCCTGCCGTTCCGGCGGGTTCGCCGGGCGCGCGAAGTCGAAGCCGAGCATCGAGGCCGGTCCGCAGGAACCGAGCACCACGCACAGCACGATCAGCAGCCACATCGGCGCGCGCTCGCCGGGGTAGGCCAGCGTGGCCGCCCACAGCAGCGCCGTCACGCCCACCGTGCCGAGCGCGAGCGGCAGCCGCGCCTCGTGGTGCCGGGCGACGACCTGGCCGTAGACGAGACCGACGACCATGTTGGACAGCACGACGAGGGTGAGCAGTTCACCCGCCGTCGCCCGGGACAGCCCCTGTGCCTCGACGAGGAACGGCAGGCCCCACAGCAGCAGGAACACCATCGCCGGGAACTGGGTCGTGAAGTGCACCCACAGGCCGAGCCGGGTGCCGGGCTCGCGCCAGGACGCGGCGATCTGACGCCGTACGTAGGCCGCCCCGCGGTGCGGGAAGGGCTCCGGCTCCTGGCCCTCGGGATGGTCCTTGAGGAAGAGCAGCAGCAGGACGAGCACGACGACTCCGGCGAGCGCGCTGCCCGCGAACGCGGCCGTCCAGCCGACCCCGTGCAGCAGCCGCGCCAGGACCAGCGTGGAGACCAGGTTGCCCGCCATGCCCGCGAGGCCGGCGAGCTGGGCGACCAGGGGCCCGCGCCGCGCCGGGAACCAGCGGGTGCCCAGCCGCAGCACGCTGATGAAGGTCATCGCGTCGCCACAGCCGAGCAGGGCGCGCGAGGCGAGCGCGGTGCCGTACGACGGGGAGAACGCGAAGCCGAGCTGTCCCGCGGTGAACAGCACCACGCCCAGGGTGAGCACCTTCTTGGTGCCGAGCCGGTCCACGAGCAGGCCCACGGGTATCTGCATGCCCGCGTAGACGAGGAGTTGGAGGATCGAGAAGGTCGACAGGGCCGAGGCGTTCACATGGAAGCGGTCGGCCGCGTCGAGGCCGGCGACCCCGAGGGACGTACGGAAGATGACCGCGACGAAGTACACGGAGACGCCGATGCCCCAGACGGCCATCGCGCGCCTGCCGCCCGGAGGATCGCCCGGAAGAACCGCGGGGCGGCTCATCGCACCTCCCCCCGCGCCAGGTGGGAGAACCACTCGACGTGCCCGTGGATCAGGCCCGTGACCGCCTCCGTGTCGCCGGAGCGCAGGGCCCGCAGGATCTGCTCGTGCTCGGCGAGGGTCTTGGTGATGCGGTCCGGGTGGGCGTGCATGACGGCGACCCCCATCCTGAGCTGACGGTCGCGGAGCTGGTCGTAGAGCCGGTTGAGGATCTCGTTGCCGCCGCTGCGGACGATCTCGGCGTGGAAACAGCGGTCGGTGACGGCCGCGCCGGCCAGGTCCCCGGCGGCGGCCTGCGCCTTCTGCTGGGCGAGCAGTTCCTCCAGCCGGGCGATGAGCTGCGGGGAGGCCGGAACGGCCTTGCGGACGGCGTGCGTCTCGACCAGCTGGCGGGTCTCGACGACGTCCGCGATCTCCTGCGCGGAGACGGGCAGGACCAGCGCTCCCTTTTTCGGGTAAAGCTTGATCAGCCCTTCGACCTCGAGCCGCAGCAGCGCTTCTCGCACGGGAGTACGAGAAACCCCGACGGCCTCGGCGAGCTCGCCCTCGGTGAGCAGACTCCCACCCTCGTAACGGCGGTCCAGCACACCTTGCTTGACGTGGGTGTAGACGCGGTCGGCGGCGGGAGGCTGTTTCACTGCCAAGCTCATGCCTACAGCTTAGATACAACACGTACGCATGGAATATCCGTCCACGATGCGGACCTGTGTACCAACGGTGTCACAGAAGACACCCCTGACCGCTTCACCCCACAACCATTCGTGCTAGATACGTGTCTCATGCGTGCGGCCCCCTTTCTTCCCCTCCAACTCGGCCGCACCTCAGGGGCATTCAACACAATCGGGGTATTCCAGTTGATTACCGCCATCACCGGCACCAAGGGCAGCCGTCTCCGCCGCGCCGCCGCGGTCAGCGTCACCGCCGGCGCCATGCTCGCCACCGGCGCCCTGGCCGCAGTGCCGGCGCAGGCCGCCACCGCGCCCTCGATCGTGGCCAAGGGCGGCTACGTCATGAACAACTCGACCGCGAAGACGCTGTACACCAAGGCGGCCGACACCAAGCGTTCCACGGGGTCCACGACCAAGATCATGACCGCGAAGGTCGTGCTCGCGCAGTCGAACCTGAACCTGGACAAGAAGGTCACGATCCAGAAGGCGTACAGCGACTACGTCGTCGCGAACAACGCCTCGCAGGCCCACCTCATCGTCGGCGACAAGGTGACCGTCCGTCAGCTGCTGTACGGGCTGATGCTGCCGTCGGGCTGCGACGCCGCGTACGCGCTCGCCGACACCTACGGCTCCGGCTCGACTCGTGCCGCGCGCGTGAAGTCGTTCATCGGCAAGATGAACAAGGCCGCCACGGACCTCGGCCTGCGCAACACCAAGTTCGACTCGTTCGACGGCATCGGCAACGGCAACAACTACTCGACGCCGCGCGACCTGACGAAGATCGCCAGCAGCGCGATGAAGAACTCCACGTTCCGCACGATCGTGAAGACGAAGAAGTACACCGCGAAGACGATCACCAAGACGGGCTCCACCCGCACGATGGCCGCCTGGACCAACACCAACGGCCTGCTCAGCAGCTACAGCGGCACCATCGGCGTGAAGACCGGCTCCGGCCCCGAGGCCAAGTACTGCCTCGTCTTCGCCGCCACCCGCAACGGCAAGACCATCATCGGCACGGTCCTCGCCTCCACCTCGATCGCCCAGCGCGAGGCGGACGCGAAGAAGCTCCTCAACTACGGCTTCGCAACGGCCGGCTGACACCCACAGCTGACGAGGGGGCCCGCCACGGGATATACGGCGGGCCCCTTCGCCTTGTCTTCACGCAAGCGAAATCAGGGGTTTTTACCTCGCATTGGTGAACATCAATACGTAAATTGGCATATTCGCATTCCTTCGCCCTAGGTTCCGCTGCGGAGGTGGTTCACGTGAACGAACCCAGCAAGCGGCCCGAGGCGGGCAAGAAGCAGGACGCGATCGACGTCGGCGACTTCGTCTACGCGGCGACCGGACACCGGATCCGGAGGCTGACCATGCCGGACGGGAACCATTGGTTTCCGGCGGTGGATGTGTGCAGGCAACTGGGGCATACGAACTCTCGGCAGGCTCTCGCCGACCATGTGCCTGACGAGCATCGAGAGATTCTTGAGACCGTAACTGGAGCTTACGGTCTCAGCGTTCCCGCAGGTAGAGAGTGGCGGCGAGACCTGAACGTCATCTCTCTCCAGGGGCTGATCCTGCTCGTCAACGCCTGTACCAAGCCGGAGTGCGCCCCCTTCAAACAGTGGGCAGCCGAAGTGATCGAGACCGTCCAGCGAGAGGGCTCCTACACCCTCGAAGAAGCCGAGGTGCAGCCTTCCGAGCCGGGAGCCCCCATCGCCTACGCGATGCCGGAACAGGTCGCCGAGGCCATCGTCCGGCTCGAGGAACGCAATCTCCAGGCGGACGAACAACTCGCAGTCGCCCAACACAAGTCGATCGCGCTGCAAGAGGCGATCGTGGAGTCACAGCGAGAAATGCTCGAGACGCAGCGGGCCACTCTCGCCGCCCAGCAGGCCATCGCCCTGGCCATGGAGCGCATCGCGGACCGGCTCGACGCCCTTGCTCTCGAACAGCCTTCACACACCCCGGACTTGTCCGCACCGCCGACCACCGAATCCGTCCTGGCCGACTGGCGGCGGCGGTTGTCCGTGACCGAGGACGTCTGGACCGTGGCCGTCGTCATCGCGCCGGTGCTCGTGGAGGAGGGTGAGCTGCGGCAGCCGCTCGAAGCTATCGCCGCCCGAACCGGATTGTCCGTGCATCGCGTCAACGAATGCCTGCGGCTCCTGCGCAAGCACGCCTGCATTCGCTCTCAGGGAGCTACGGAGGCCGGCGCTCCGGTGTACGTGCTCAACCGGTCGTGAGCCACCCTGCGGAGAAATGGATGAAGGGGCGGTCGCAATCCGAAGTTGCGGCCGTCCCTTCACCCTTGAACAACCTGACCCACTCAGGACAGGTCACGCCCAGGTAATCAGTTTCTTCGGTTGTTCCAGGATTGCTGCCACGTCGGCCAGGACCTTGGAGCCCAACTCGCCGTCTACCAGGCGGTGGTCGAAGCTCAAGGCCAGTGTGGTGACCTGGCGGGGCTTGACCTTGCCCTTGTGGACCCACGGCTGGAGTTTGATCGAGCCGACGGCGAGGATCGCGGACTCGCCGGGCGGCAGGATCGGCGTGCCGGTGTCGACGCCGAAGACGCCGACGTTGGTGATGGTGACGGTGCCGCCCTGCATCGCGGCCGGAGAGGTCCTGCCCTCCTTGGCCGTGGCCACCAGCTCGCCCAGCGACTCCGCCAGCTGCGGCAGCGTCTTGGCGTGGGCGTCCTTGATGTTCGGGACGATCAGGCCGCGCGGAGTGGCCGCGGCGATGCCCAGGTTGACGTAGTGCTTGACCACGATCTCCTGGTTCGCCTCGTCCCAGGAGGCGTTGATGTCCGGGTGGCGCTTGATCGCGACCAGCAGGGCCTTCGCGATCAGCAGCAGCGGGTTGACCCTGAGGCCCTGGAGGTCCTTGTCCTGCTTGAGTTCCTCGACAAGCTTGAGGGTCCGGGTGACGTCCACCGTCACGAACTCGGTGACGTGCGGGGCGGTGAACGCGGAACCGACCATCGCCGCGGCCGTCGCCTTGCGCACGCCCTTGACCGGGACACGGGTCTCACGGGCCGCGTCGTAGGAGGCGGCGGGCGCCGCAGGGACCACCTGAGCCGGGGCCTGCGTCACCGGCGCGGGCGCGGGCACCTCCGTCGGCGTGACCGCCGCGTGCACGTCCTCACGCGTGATGATGCCGTCCGGGCCGGACGGGATCACCGTGGCGAGGTCGACGCCCAGGTCCTTGGCCAGCTTGCGCACCGGCGGTTTGGCCAGCGGACGGGACTGCCCGGCAGCCGGGGCGGTGGGCGCCGGAGCGTGGCCGTTCAGCTCGGTCTGGACCGCCACGACCGCCGGGGCCTGCTGGAAGGGGACCTCGGGGCCCTTGCGGGGGCGGCGCTTGGTGGAGGAGGTGGCCACGCCGTAACCGACCAGGACCGGTTGACGGCCCGAACCCGCCGGCTTGGGCTCCTTCTCCGCCGGAGCGGCCTCGGCAGCCGCGGGCTCCGCGACCACAGGCTCCGCGACCACGGGCTCCGCGGCCGTGGGTGCCCCACCCGCCACGTCGACCGCGATGATCGCCGTGCCCACGTCCACCGTGGTGCCCGCGGGGAAGCGCAGTTCGCGCACCACCCCGTCGTAGGGGATGGGCAGTTCGACGGCCGCCTTGGCCGTCTCCACCTCGCACACCACCTGACCGTCGGTCACGGTGTCGCCGGGCTTGACGTACCAGGTCAGGATCTCGGCCTCGGTCAGGCCCTCGCCCACGTCGGGCATCTTGAACTCGCGTACGGACGCATCCGTCATCGTCGTCACGACCCTCTCCTCAGTACGCCAGAGCGCGGTCGACGGCGTCCAGCACCCGGTCCAGGCCGGGCAGGTACTCCTCCTCCAGCCGCGCCGGCGGATACGGGGCGTGGTAACCGCCCACCCGCAGCACCGGCGCCTCCAGGTGGTAGAAGCAGCGCTCGGTGATCCGGGCCGCGATCTCCGCGCCCGAGCCGAAGAACACCGGTGCCTCGTGCACCACCACCAGACGGCGGGTCTTCTCCACCGACGCCTGGATCGAGTCGAAGTCCAGCGGCGAGACCGACCTGAGGTCCACGACCTCCAGCGACCTGCCCTCCTCGGCGGCCGCGTCGGCCACCTCCTGGCACAGCTTCACCATCGGGCCGTAGGCGACCAGCGTCAGATCGGTGCCCTCGCGCACGACCTGCGCCTTGTGCAGGGGCCCGGGGATGGCCTCGGTGTTGACCTCGCCCTTGTCCCAGTACCGCCGCTTGGGTTCGAAGAAGATCACCGGGTCGTCGCTCTGGATGGCCTGCTGCATCATCCAGTAGGCGTCCGAGGCGTTGGACGGCGAGACCACCTTCAGGCCCGCCACATGCGCGAACAGCGCCTCGGGCGACTCCGAGTGGTGCTCGACCGCGCCGATGCCGCCGCCGTAGGGGATGCGGACGACGACCGGCATCTTGACCTTGCCCAGCGAGCGCGCGTGCATCTTGGCCAGCTGGGTGACGATCTGGTCGTAGGCCGGGAAGACGAAGCCGTCGAACTGGATCTCCACCACCGGGCGGTAGCCGCGCAGGGCCAGGCCGATCGCGGTGCCGACGATGCCCGACTCGGCGAGCGGGGTGTCGATGACCCGGTCCTCACCGAAGTCCTTCTGAAGCCCGTCGGTCACCCGGAACACACCGCCGAGCTTGCCGACGTCCTCGCCCATGACGAGGACCTTCGGGTCGGTGTCCAGGGCACGCCGCAGCGATTCGTTGATCGCCTTGGCCAGAGCCATCTTTTCCGCTGCCATGATCAGGCCCCTTCCCCATCCGCGAACGACGCCTGGTAGGCGGCGAACGCGGCCCGCTCCTCGTCGACGAGCGCATGCCCGTCCGCGTACGCGTGCTCGAAGATCGCGAAACGGTCCGGATCCGGCATCGCCCGCACCACCTCACGCACTCGCCTGCCCAACGCCTCGGACTCGGTCTCCAGTTCCGCGAAGAATCCCTCGTCCGCGTGGTTTGAGGACTCCAGGTACCGGCGCAGGCGCAGGATGGGGTCCTTCGCCTCCCAGGCCTCGCGCTCCTCGTCGGCCCGGTACTTGCTGGGGTCGTCGGAGGTGGTGTGGGCGCCCATGCGGTAGGTGTACGCCTCGACGAGCGTCGGCCCCTCACCCGCGCGGGCCCGCTCCAGGGCCCACTTGGTGACGGCCAGGGAGGCGAGGACGTCGTTGCCGTCGACCCGGACGCCCGGGAAGCCGAAGCCCTGCGCGCGCTGGTAGAGCGGGACGCGGGTCTGCTTCTCGGTCGGCTCGGAGATGGCCCACTGGTTGTTCTGGCAGAAGAACACGACCGGGGCGTTGTAGACCGCGGAGAAGGTGAACGATTCCGCCACGTCGCCCTGGCTGGAGGCGCCGTCGCCGAAGTACGCGATCACGGCGCTGTCCGCGCCGTCCTTGGCAACGCCCATCGCGTAGCCGGTGGCGTGCAGCGTCTGGGAGCCGATGACGATCGTGTAGAGGTGGAAGTTGTTGCTGTTGGGGTCCCAACCGCCGTTGTTCACACCCCGGAACATGCCGAGCAGGTTGGTCGGGTCGACCCCGCGGCACCAGGCGACGCCGTGCTCGCGGTAGGTGGGGAAGACGTAGTCGTCGTCGCGCAGCGCGCGGCCGGAGCCGATCTGGGCGGCCTCCTGGCCGAGCAGCGAGGCCCACAGGCCCAGCTCGCCCTGGCGCTGGAGGGAGGTGGCCTCGGCGTCGAAGCGACGGGTGAGCACCATGTCGCGATAGAGGCCGCGGAGCTCTTCGGGGGTGATGTCGGCGACGTACTTGTCGTACGCGACGTTCTTGACGCGCTTGCCCTCGGGCGTCAGCAGCTGAACCAGTTCGGGCTTGGTGCTCGGGGACTTCCTCGTCCCGGCGCTGCGTCGCGGCTTGCGCGCGGCAGTGCTCTCCACGGTCACGTGTGCTCCTCCGTCGGTCCGGCCCCCGGGGTTGCCGGGTGTACCAGTGCGGCTCACCTGTTCCCGACTCCCGTGCCACGGGGTGGGTGCCACTCGGCCGGAACAGGCGTGACAGGTGCCCCGGCGAGCGCCCTGCAAGAATCACGTTACCCAGTGCTCCACATTTCTGTGAAACCCCCTTTGACCTGCGATTTTGCTTGGATTTCCAAGTAAATCGGGAAAGGGCCGAAGGGGCGCTGGTCACAGCCTTGCAGGAGGCCGGAGCAACGGCACGTTATCCCGTCTACCCAGGTCACCGGAAGACTTTCCGTGTCCGACTTCCGGAGTGCGCGAAGGGGTGTAAATCGGGGAATTCCATCAGGACGGCCGCACGCGGCCTGGAGCGTCACTTCCTGTGCCCACCCTGAACGAATATGACTGTGTGTGACAACGCCCAGCTCAGCGCGGTGTCCCGTGCCCTAGCATCTGGCGCGTGCCGCGCTCTTCTGTACCACCCCCGGTGTCTCACGCGCCCCCGCTGGGCGCTCTCCTCCGCCGGTACTCCGCCGGATCCGCCCTCACCTGCGACCCCGTCGACCAGGGGCTGCTGAACCGCGGCTACCGGTTGTGCACGACTCGCGGCCGCTACTTCCTCAAGCACCACTTCGACCCCGAGACCGCCGCCCCGGAGGCCATCGCCCGCCAGCACCGGGCCACCCAGCGCCTGGCCGACCTCGGCGTCCCGGTGGCCCCGCCGCTGCCCGCCCACGACGGCCGCACGGTCGCGGTCGTCGGCGGCCACGCCTACGCCCTGCACCCCTGGATCGACGGCCGCCACCGCCACGGCGCCCAGCTCACCCCCGTCCAGTGCGGGCGCCTGGGGGCGCTGCTGGGGGTGGTGCACGCGAGCCTGGAGCGCGTGATGCCGACCGGCCGCGCCGCACCGGCCCACCGCGCCGCCCCTGCCTCCTCCCTCGCCGCCGACCCCGAGGTGACCTTCACCGTCATCGACGACCTCCTCGCGCGCGTACGCCGGCACCGGCCCGCCGACTCCTTCGACGAGCTGGCCCGGCACCGGCTGCTGGAGCGGCGGACCCTGCTGGAACAGCATGTGGGGCGGCGGCCTCCGCACGGCGGCCCCGTGGGGTGGGTGCACGGGGACTTCCACCCCTTCAACCTGCTCTACCGGGGCGACGCGCCCGCCGCGATCGTCGACTGGGACCGGCTCGGTGTGAAGCCCCGCGCCGAGGAGGCCGTACGCGCCGCCGCGATCTTCTTCGTACGGCCGGCGGGAGCCCTCGACCTGCCGAAGGTACGGGCGTACGCGCGCGCGTACCGGCGCACGGCGGGAGCCACGCCCTCGGAACTCGCGGCGGCCGTGCACCGGGTGTGGTGGGAGCGCCTCAACGACTTCTGGATGCTGCGCTGGCACTACGAGCGCGGGGACACCCGCGCGGACCCCCAGTTCCCGGCGGCCTCCGCGCTGGTCGTGTGGTGGACGCGGGAGTACGACGCGGTGTACGACGCGTTCGCCGGCTGAGGTCGGCGTCGTAAGGCTTACGGCTTACGGCTTACGGCCCGTCAACGGCACGCGCGCGTGGGTCCGTTCATGGACCCACGCGCGCGTGGAGGACTTCAGCGGATCAGGAGTCGCCGCCTCCGTCGCCGCCCCCGCCGCCCACGAGACCGCCGCCGCCCGTCGGATCACCCGTCACCGTGGGACCGGCCGTCGCCGTCTCCGTCGGCTCCGCCGTCTCCGTGGGCTCCGTCGCCGTCGCCGTCGGCTCGGTGGGCGTGGGAGACGGGGAGTAGGAGCGCGTGTACGACGGGGTGTAGGAGGGCGTGTAGTTGGAGCCGCCCGAGCCGCTGTCGTCCGTGGACGTGTCGGTCGAGTCGTCCGTCTGCGTCTCGCTGGGCGTCTCGCTGGCCGACTGGTCGTCGGTGGACTTCGAGGTGGTCGCCGTCGGACTGGTCTCGGTGCCGCCGCTGCCCTTGCCGCCGCCGTTGAGCGCCAGCGCGACACCCGCCGCGACCGCGATCACCGCGAGGACGGCCAGTATCCACAGCTTGCCGCGGCCGCTGCCCCGGTTGCCGTGGCCCTCGAAGCCGCCGTCGTCCCCGCCGCCGTAGCCGCCCGGCAGGATCGGCTGCGGGATCTGGGTGGTGCCGGAGGCGGCGCCGGGGTGCGGCAGCACGCTGGTGCTCGCGAAGCCCGCGGGGGGCGTGCCGCGACCGTCGTGCGCCGTCACGGGGCCGGTGTTCCAGGTGCCGGTGTGGCCGCCCTGGTCGTACAGCATCTGGAGGCCGTACTGGACGAGCCCGCGCATCTCCTCGGCCGTCTGGAAACGGTCGTCCGGCTCCTTGGCGAGCGAGCGCATGACCAGGCCGTCGAGCTCCGGTGGGACCGACTGGGAGACCTGGGAGGGGGGCGTCGGGATGTCCTGGACGTGCTGGTAGACGACGGACAGCGGGGTCTCGCCGGTGAAGGGGGGCCTGAGGGCGAGGAGTTCGTAGAGGAGACAGCCCGTCGCGTACAGGTCAGAGCGGTGGTCGACGGCCTTGCCGAGGGCCTGCTCGGGGGAGAGGTACTGCGGGGTGCCCATGACCATGCCGGTCTGCGTCATCGTGGTGGACGCGCCGTGCAGGGCGCGGGCGATGCCGAAGTCCATCACCTTGACCGCGCCGTTGTGCGTGATGATCACGTTCGCCGGCTTGATGTCGCGGTGCACGATGCCGTGCTGGTGCGAGTAGGCGAGCGCCTCCAGGACCCCGGAGACGATGATCAGGGCCTGCTCGGGCCCGGGCGCCTCGGCGTTGAGCAGCAGGTCGCGGATCGTCCGTCCCTCGACGATCTCCATGACGATGTACGGCACGGACTGGCCGCCCACGTAGTCCTCGCCGGAGTCGTACACGGCGACGATCGCGTGGTGGTTGAGGCCTGCCACGGACTGGGCCTCGCGCGTGAAGCGGGCCTTGGAGGTCGGGTCCTCGGCGAGGTCGGCGCGGAGCAGCTTGACCGCCACGGTGCGTCCGAGCCGTACGTCCTCGGCCGCGAACACCTCGGCCATCCCGCCCCGGCCGAGTCTGCGGGTCAGCCGGTACCGGCCGTCCCCGACCAGTCCGCCGTTACCCCACAGCTCCGGCGCATCTGACATTCCGCCGCCAGTCGCCTCGGGGTCGGACGGGCCCTGAGCGCGCTGCTGCTGTGCCATCGGTCCTCGCCGTCGTTTCTGCCCGCGGTGCGCGCGGTGTTGTTACGGTCTCCGTCGGCCACGCTACAGCCTTCGCGCAAGCCGCCGGTCCGGGATGAGCCCGGGGGCCGGCCCGAGACGGACCGGTCATCAAACCTGTACTACGTCTCGGCGTGCAAATCCTGTGTACCGGTGGTGGGCCACCTGTAACGCCCGCGCGACCCATCTTTCCCGTACGGTCACGGAACGGGCACCGCGTCCGACGGGCCGACGGGCCGTGTCACGGGTCGCACGCCGTGTCCAAGGTCACGGAAGAAGAACCCGAACGAGCGCTTCCGGCGCCCGACCTGACAGGAAGGGCCCGGCAGCCGACGCTGCCGGGCCCCTGGTCGTACGACGTCTGGGGATACGGTCCGCGTCTACAGGTACGGTCCGCCCGAGCGGCCGCCCGCGCGCGGGTCACCGCCCTCCTCGTGGCCGCCGACGCCCGGCGGGAGGGCGCGGCGCATCGACTCCAGCTGGGCCCGCGCGGCCATCTGCTGGGCGAACAGGGTGGTCTGGATCCCGTGGAAGAGGCCCTCCAGCCAGCCCACCAACTGGGCCTGTGCGATGCGCAGTTCCGCGTCGCTCGGGGTCGCGTCCTCGTTGAAGGGCAGGGAGAGCCGCTCCAGCTCCTCCACGAGCTCCGGGGCCAGGCCGTCCTCCAGCTCCTTCACCGAGCTGGAGTGGATCTCCTTGAGGCGGGCCCGGCTGGCCTCGTCGAGGGGAGCCGCGCGCACCTCTTCGAGCAGCTGCTTGATCATGCTGCCGATCCGCATGACCTTCGCGGGCTGCTCGACCATCTCCGTGACCGGAACCTCGCGGGAGTCTTCGTCACCCCCGCCGCCCAGTGCCATCCCGTCCTGACCCACGACCAGGATCTGGGGGGCTTCCGGCGAACCTTCGTTCCTCGGCATCTCCATGCGGCCATTCTCTCGCACCCGTACATCTCTCCGGTGGGGTGCCCCCGGTGCGGGCTGATCCACCGTTCCGGCTGCGGATCGACACCTGCGCCTCGCCCGGAATGCCGGTCAGCGACCTGAATGTCAGTCTTGTCCCGTGACTCCCTGGCTGCACGCGACGGTACTGGCGCTCGTGGTGGGGTCGAGCACGGCCGTCCTGCCGTCCGGGGGATGGCCCGCGGGCACGATCCAGCCGTACGAAGCCGGGCCCCGGCCCCTGCTGTCCGCCGTCGGCGGGACCTCGCCGGGCGCCTTGCAGCGGCCGTCCCCGGGGCTCTCCGCGCCGACTCACGGGCCGGTTCATCGACGGGCGGCGGGCACGGCTGTGCCCGGCCCGAGCGCCGCCCCCTCACACACGGCGTCGGCTCCGCCCGCGGACCACGAGCCGAGGAACAGCCCGCACCCCTCACACCCCGCCGACTCCCCCCAGGCCCACGGCCCCCACCGCGCCTCCCCCTCGCCCTCTCTCGCACCCGCCCCGTCCGCCGCCACCCCCTCCCGGGCCGGCAGCCGGGCCGGCGAGGGGCGGGAGCGGCCCGGGCGGCGGGAGGAGCCTCCGCCGGAGGACGACGACTCCACCGACGCCACAGAGGACGGCACCGACTCCACCGGGAGCGGCACCGATGACGGTGACCTCACCGCCGTGTCGGAGCCGCCGCGCGCGACCGCCGCGGCCGCGCCGCGCGGTGCGGCACGGACCGCGGCCAAGGTGTTCATCCTGCCGCTCGGCACGGGGCTGGTGCTGATCGGTCTGGGGATCGGCCTCGCCCTGTTCGCCCTTCGGCTGCGCCGCGCTTAGGACCTGCGGTCGGTACGCGACCAGGGGACCCGCGGTCAGGGGCGTGACCAGCAGGACCTGCGGTCAGGACGTGACCATGGGGCCTGCGATCAGGACGTGACCATGGGGCCTGCGTTCAGGGCGTGACCAGCAGTACCTTGCCGATGTGGCCGCTCTCCTCGACGACCCGGTGGGCGGCGGCCGCGTCGCTCATCGGCAGTTCCCGGTCGACGACGGGACGCACGTGCCCGGCGTCCAGCAGGGGCCACACATGCTCGCGTACGGCCGCCACGATCGCCGTCTTCTCGGACGTCGGCCGGGCCCGCAGCGAGGTCGCGCTGATCGCGGCCCGCTTGTTCAGCAGCGCGGCGATGTTCAGTTCGCCCTTGATGCCGCCCTGCATGCCGATGATCGCGAGCCGTCCGTTGACGGCGAGCGCCTGGATGTTGCGGTCGAGGTACTTGGCGCCCATGTTGTCGAGGATGACGTCGGCCCCGGCACCGTCGGTCGCCTTCTTGATCTCCTCGACGAAGTCCTGCTCCCGGTAGTTGATCAGGATGTCCGCGCCGAGTTCGGCACAGCGGTCCAGCTTGGCCCGCGTGCCCGCCGTCACCGCGACCTTGGCGCCCACGGCCTTCGCGAGCTGGATCGCCATCGTGCCGATGCCGCTGGAGCCGCCGTGCACGAGGAGCGTCTCGCCGGGGCGCAGGTGGGCGACCATGAACACGTTCGACCAGACCGTGCAGACCACCTCCGGCAGCGCGGCCGCCCGCGTCACGTCGAGGCCCTTGGGCACCGGCAGCAGCTGCCCGGCCGGTACGGCGACCTTCTCGGCGTAGCCGCCGCCCCCGAGCAGGGCGCACACCTCGTCGCCGACGGCCCAGCCGGAGACCCCGGGGCCGAGTGCGGCGATGCGCCCTGAGCACTCCAGGCCGGGGTAGGGGGAGGCGCCGGGCGGCGGGTCGTAGAAGCCCTGGCGCTGGAGGATGTCGGCACGGTTGACGGCCCCGGCCACCACATCGACCAGCACCTCACCTTCGCCGGCGACAGGATCGGAAACCTCGCTCCACACCAGCGCCTCGGGCCCACCGGGTTCAGGAATCGTGATCGCATACATGTAACCGACGCTACCTGCACCCACCTGAGGGGCGCGGGGAACTGCGCGACCAGCCACAACGGCGCCGCGCCCGCCCGACAACCCGCCAGGGCACCCCGGTTGGCGCCCGCTCCGAAAATCCCCTGTCACCGATGAGTTTCCGCGACGGTAAAGGTCTCCCCATGCGTAGCCAAGCACGCGGAAGGAACCCGCCCCATGAGCCAGCACACGTCAGCCCTGGCGATCGAGACCGCGGGCCTCGTGAAGACGTTCGGTGACACCAGGGCCGTCGACGGAGTCGACCTGGCGGTGCCGGCCGGCACGGTCTACGGCGTCCTCGGCCCGAACGGCGCCGGCAAGACCACGACCGTGAAGATGCTCGCCACCCTGCTGCGGCCGGACGGCGGCGAGGCCCATGTCTTCGGCCACGACGTCGTCCGCGAGGCCGACGAGGTCCGCGGCCGGGTCAGTCTCACCGGCCAGTACGCCTCCGTCGACGAGGACCTCACCGGCACCGAGAACCTGGTCCTGCTGGGCCGACTCCTCGGACACCACAAGAAGGCCGCCCGTGAGCGCGCCGGCCGGCTGCTGGAGGCGTTCGGGCTGTCGGAGGCCGCGACCAAGCAGGTCAAGCACTACTCGGGCGGCATGCGGCGCCGTATCGACATCGCCGCGTCCATCCTCAACACCCCTGACCTGCTCTTCCTCGACGAGCCCACCACCGGGCTCGACCCGCGCTCCCGCAACCAGGTCTGGGACATCGTGCGCGCGGTCGTCGCCCAGGGCACCACCGTCCTGCTGACCACGCAGTACCTGGACGAGGCCGACCAGCTGGCTTCCCGGATCGCCGTCATCGACCACGGCAGGGTGATCGCCGAGGGCACCAAGGGCGAGCTGAAGGCGTCCGTGGGCGCCGGGACCGTCCATCTGCGCCTGCGCGAGAGCGGGCGGCGCCCCGAGGCGGCGGAGATCCTGCGGCGGGCCCTGGACGCCCGGGTGCAACTGGAACCGGACCCGGTCGCGCTGTCGGCCCGGCTCGGTTCGGCGACCGGAGACACGGCCGCCGAGCAGGCCTCGCGGGCCCTGGCGGAACTGGCCCGCACCGGCATCACCGTCGACAACTTCTCGCTGGGCCAGCCCAGCCTGGACGAGGTGTTCCTCGCCCTCACCGGACACCCCACCGACGACACCGACGCCGAGGAGATGGCGGCATGAGCACCGTGACCCAGCCTCACGACAAGGCAGCGAAGGACCTCGCACCCGTCAGCGCCGAGTCGCTGGCCGCGCTGCTGGTCACCGGGGAGCGACCGCCGCGCCCGAGCGCCCTGTCGGCCTCGCTGACCTTCGGCTGGCGGGCGATCCTCAAGATCAAGCACGTGCCGGAGCAGCTCTTCGACGTCACCGCCTTCCCGATCATGATGGTGCTGATGTACACGTACCTGTTCGGGGGCGCTCTGGCCGGCTCCCCGGAGGAGTACATCCAGTTCCTGCTGCCCGGCATCCTCGTCATGTCGGTCGTGATGATCACGATGTACACCGGTGTCTCGGTCAACACCGACATCGAGAAGGGCGTCTTCGACCGGTTCCGCTCGCTGCCCATCTGGCGGCCGTCGACGATGGTCGGCTATCTCCTCGGCGACGCCCTGCGCTACACCATTGCGTCGGTCGTGATGCTCACCGTGGGAGTGATCCTCGGCTACCGCCCGGACGGCGGGGTCGGCGGTGTGCTCGCCGGGATCGCGCTCCTCGTCGTCTTCTCGTTCGCGTTCTCGTGGATCTGGACGATGTTCGGGCTGCTGCTGCGCACCGAGAAGTCGGTGATGGGCGTCAGCATGATGGTGATCTTCCCGCTGACCTTCCTGTCCAACGTCTTCGTCGACCCGAGGACCATGCCGGGCTGGCTCCAGGCCTTCGTCAACAACAGCCCCATCACCCATCTGTCCTCGGCGGTGCGCGAACTGATGGCGGGCGACTGGCCCGCCGACGAGATCGCCTGGTCGCTGGGGTGGGCGGGCCTGTTCGTCGCGGTCTTCGGGCCGGTCACCATGCGCCTGTACAACCGCAAGTGACCAGCCCGAAGACCTGCCGCCGGTGATCAGCTGGACGGCATCGGGGGCAGCGGGCGCGCATCGGGGGCCACCTGGGCCCCCGGCGACACCCGCACGATGGTGATCAGCCGGTCCGTCAGTTCCAGCGTCCCGACGGCCGGATCGTCGTAACCGAGCACCCGGTGCCCGCGCAGCACGCTCACCACCAGGTCGTCCGTCTGCCGTGCCGTCAGGCCCACCTCGGCCTTTATGACCGGCCGTTCCACGATGTCGAGCCCGCTGCCCTGATGGATCAGGTCCTCCATCACCATGCCGGCCGCGGGACTGAGCACCGACAGACCGAGGAGACGGCCGGCCGCGCTGGCGCTGGTGATGACCGCGTCGGCCCCGGACTGCTTGAGCAGCGGCGCGTTCTCCTCCTCGCGCACCGCGGCCACGATCTTCGCGGCCTTGTTGAGCTGTCGGGCCGTCAGCGTCACCAGGACCGCCGTGTCGTCCCGCTGGGTGGCGATGATGATCTTCCGGGCCCTGTGCACCTCGGCCCGTTTCAGCACCTCGCTGCGGGTCGCATCCCCTATCACCCCGGCGTAGCCTTCGGCGGTCGCGGCCTCGATGGCCTTTCCACTGGGGTCGACCACCACGACCTGCTCCTTCTTCAGGCCCGTCGCGCAGACGGTCTGGATCGCGGAACGCCCCTTGGTTCCGAAGCCGATCACTACGGTGTGGTCGCGCAAGGTGGACCTCCAGCGGTCGAGTCGCCATGCCTCCCGGGTGCGTTCGGTGAGAACCTCCAGCGTGGTGCCGACCAGGATGATCAGGAACAGCACCCGCAGGGGCGTGATGACGAAGATGTTGGTGAGCCGGGCGGCGTCGCTGACCGGGGTGATGTCGCCGTATCCGGTCGTGGAGAGCGTGACGGTCGCGTAGTACCAGGAGTCGAGGAAGTCGACGGACCGGTCGGAGTTGTCGTTGTAGCCGTCGCGGTCGAGGTAGACGATCAGGGCGGTCGCCGTGAGCACCAGCAGGGCCATCAGCACCCGCTTGGCGACCTGGCGGAACGGATGTTCCACCACCTTGCGCGGCAGCTTCACCTTGTGGGTCACGAGATGCTCGTCCGCCTGGCGCGCGATGGCGTCATGGCCCGGAAGTTTCACGTGAAACACACCCCGATTCCGGCGGACGCCCAGGGCAGATCGAGCAGTTCGGCCTCCTGCCCCGGCCGCGCGCCCCCGGGCGGTACGACGGCCAGGGCGTCGGCGGCCGCGATGCCCCGCAGCATGGCCGGACCGTTGTAGTGCAGCGGGACCGCGCTGTCCCCACGCAGGACGACCGGCACGAGCCTGGTGTCGTACGGGTGGCCGTGCGCCTCGTCCCGCAGGGGCAGCGTGTACGGCTCCGGGGCCGGCCGTGCGGCCAGGGTGCGCAGCAGCGGCTCGGCGAGCGTGAGCAGGCCGGAGACGGCCGCCAGGGGGTTGCCGGGCAGCCCGACGAGGTGCTGGTTCTCCTTGGTGCGGGCCAGCAGCATGGGGTGGCCCGGACGCACCTTCACCCCGTCGACCAGGAGCTCGGCGCCGATGCGATCCAGGGTGGGGTGGACGTGGTCGACGGGGCCGGCCGCGGTGCCGCCGGTCGTGACGATCACGTCGGCCGTGGAACCGCTGACCGCCTGGTGCAGGGCCTCCGCGGAGTCGCCGAGCCGCCGAACGGCGGTCACCTCGGCACCGAGGGCACGCAGCCAGGGCGGCAGCATCGGGCCGAGGGCGTCCCGGATCAGGCCGCCCCGCGGGGTGCCCTCGGTGAGCAGTTCGTCGCCGAGGACGAGGACGTCGACGCGGGGGCGGGGGACGGCGGTGAGGGTGTCGTAGCCGGCGGCAGCGGCCAGGCCCAGGACGGCCGGGGTGACGAGGGTGCCGGGCGGGAGGAGCTGGTCGCCGCTGCGGCACTCCTGGCCGCGCGGGCGGATGTCCTGGCCGTGCGCCACATCGCGGGTCGCGTGCAGTCGGCCCTTCTCGTCCAGCTGTCCGTGCTCGCTGCGCAGGACGCCGGTGGTCTCCGCCGGGATGCGGGCGCCGGTGGCGATCCGGGCCGCCTCGCCGTCGGCCAGGGGGGTCGGCTCGGCGTGTCCGGCCAGGACTCCCTCGTCCCGTACGGACCAGGGGCCGGGTCCGGAGACCGCCCAGCCGTCCATGGCGGAGGTGTCGAAGGAGGGGAGGTCGGTGAGGGCGTCAAGGGGGGCGGCCAGGGTGAGGCCGAGGGCGTCGTCGAGCCGTACGGACACGGGGGCGCGGCGGGCGCCACGGGTGACCGCGCGGGCGGCCCGGGCGGCGGTGGCGCGGGCCTCCGGCCACGGGGTGGCCTTGTGGTGGGCGTCGGGGCGGTGTGCGGTCGGCGGGCGGTCCCCGTGTCCCGGCGTGTGCCGCGGCCCGGGCCCGGCGGGTGTGCCGCCCGCCGCGGGCGGGTGGTCGCCCGGGGCGCGGTCGTTCCTCACGAGGGCCAGCGCCTCCTCGACGTCGAGCTCGTCGGCGTCCTCGGCGGGCCCGGTGTTCTCTCCGGTGCGCAGGGACCGGGCGGTCATCCGGCGTCCGGGCGGGTGCCGGGGGCGGCGCCTGGCGTGGCGTCGGTGTCCTTTTCGCTCTCCTCGGCCCAGCGCACGGCCAGGGCGGCGGCCTTGCGGGAGGCCTCGGCGACCGCCTCGGGGTCACCTCCCGCCTGTGCGGCCGCGTAGCCGACGAGGAAGGTGGTCAGCGGGGCCGCGGGCCTGGCCACGCCATGCGCGGCGTCCCGTGCGAGGTCGAGCAGCACCCCGGTGTCGACCTCGAGGTCGATGCCCAGCTCGTCCTTGACTGCGGAAATCCATTCATCCAACACGTGCTCATGCTCCCTGATGCGTGCCCTGGCGGTGGCGATGTCGTCCCAGGTGTCGCAGTCGAAGGACGCGACGGGGTCGGGGACGCGGGTGAGGTCGAGCGCGCCGGTCAGCCGGCGCAGGGGGAGGCCGGCAAGGGTGCCGTGCTCCTTGGTGAGCGCGGCGAGTTCATGGCGCAGCGAGGGTGCGCGGTACGCGGCCACCAGCGGCTGGTCGCGGCCGTCGGCGTCGGTGAGCAGTGCGCCGTCGGCGCCCCCCGTGCGCAGGACGGTCAGCAGCAGCCGGACGGCGCCCTCCTGGAGGAAGGGCAGGTCCGCGGAGAGCACGAGGACGTGCCGGGCGCTGGTGTGCCGCAGACCGGCGTCGAGGGCGGCGAGCGGGCCGCCGCCGGGCGGGTCCTCGCGGGCCCAGGTGATGTCCCGGAGCGTGGGGCGGGGATCGGCGACGACGACGGTGGTGCGGGCGTCGGCGCAGGCGGCGAGGACCCGGTCGAGCAAGGCCCGTCCGCCCACCCGCACACCGGGCTTGTCGGCGCCGCCGAGCCGCCGGGCGGCGCCCCCGGCGAGCACGACCACGTCGTAGGCGGCTGCGGTCCCGGGGGTGCCCGGTGTGCCTTGGGGGTCCTGGGCGTCCGGGGGCTCGTGCGCGGTCACCCCCCGAGTATGCGTGCCGCCGCGATCACAGGGAACGATCGGGCGGCGCCGTGATCCGCGTGTACGGCCGCCGGGCCGCACTCACTTGGGAGTGCGGGCCCCACTCACCGGGTGGGCGGGCCGAGCTCACGGGGTGGGCGGAAGGCCCCCGCTCACAGGGTGCGCAGCAGGACCGCGGGCTGTTCCACGCAGTCGGCCACGTACCGCAGGAAGCCGCCCGCCGTGCCGCCGTCGCAGACCCGGTGGTCGAAGGTGAGCGAGAGCTGGACGACCTGACGCACCGCCAGTTCGCCCTCGTGCACCCACGGCTTGGGGACGATCCGGCCGACGCCGAGCATGGCCGCCTCGGGGTGGTTGATGATCGGCGTGGAGCCGTCGACGCCGAACACGCCGTAGTTGTTCAACGTGAAGGTGCCGCCGGTGAGTTCGGCCGGGGTGAGACTGCCGGTGCGGGCGGCCTCGGTGAGCCGGGCGAACTCCGCGGACAGTGCCTCGGCGTCCCGGCCGTGCGCGTCCTTCACGACCGGCACGACCAGGCCCCGCTCGGTCTGGGCGGCGAACCCGAGGTGGACGGCGTCCAGCCGCACGATCTCCCGGGCGGCCGTGTCGACGGTGGAGTTGAGCTCGGGGAACCGGACGAGGGCGGCGGTGCAGATCCGGGCGAGCAGCGCGATCAGGGAGATCTTCGGCCCCCCGGCGGCGTTCATCGCGGTGCGGGCCCGCATGAGTTCCGTCGCGTCGGCATCCACCCAGCAGGTGGCGTCGGGGATCTCGGTCCGGCTGCGGGAGAGCTTGTCGGCGACCGCGCCCCGCACGCCCTTGAGGGGGACGCGGGTGCCGGCGGGGGCTGCCGCGGTGGCCGTCGCCGCGGTGGTGACCGGTGCCGGTGGTGCGGCGGTGGTGGCCGGTGCCGGTGTCGCGGCGGTCCGCAGGGCGTCCTCGACGTCGGCCCGCAGGATCAGTCCGTCGGGGCCGGAGCCGGTGAGTGCCCTCAGGTCGAGGCCGTTCTCGCGGGCGAGGCGGCGGACGAGCGGCGAGATCACGGCGACGGGACCCTCGACCGCTCTGCGGGCTTCCGGTGCCGGCTGGCTGGCCTCGGGGGCTTCCGGTGCCGGCCGACCGTTCACCGGTGTGAGGACCTGCTGCTCCCGCCGCACCCTGCGCCGGCGCGCGGGGGCGTCCGAGGTGCCGTAGCCGACGAGGACGTTCCCCGAGCCCTCGGCCCTGGGGGCCTCGGTCTGCGGGACCTCGGCCGGGCCGCCGGAGGCCGGCGCTCCCACGGCCACCGTGATCAGCGGCGCTCCGACGGGAAGCTCGCTGCCCTCCTCGCCGTAGCGGGCCGTGACGACGCCCGCGTAGGGGCAGGGGACGTCGACCATCGCCTTGGCGGTCTCCACCTCGACGACCGGCTGGTCGACCGCGACGACGTCGCCGACCTCGACCAGCCAGCGGACGATCTCCGCCTCGGTCAGGCCCTCGCCGAGGTCGGGCAGTTTGAACTCCAGCACCTGCGCCATCAGTTCTCCGCCTCCCATTGCAGCCGTCCCACCGCGTCCAGGATCCGGTCGACGCCGGGCAGGTGGTGACGCTCCAGCATCGGCGGCGGGTAGGGGATGTCGAACCCGGCCACGCGCAGCACCGGCGCCTCCAGATGGTGGAAGCAGCGCTCGGTGACCCTGGCCGCGATCTCCCCGCCCGGTCCGCCGAACCCGCCCGACTCGTGCACGACGACGGCACGCCCGGTCCGCCGTACGGAGGCCGCGACGGTGTCGTCGTCGAACGGCACCAGGGAGCGCAGGTCGACCACTTCGAGGTCCCAGCCCTCCTCGCGCGCGGCCTCGGCGGCTTCGAGGCACACGGGCACGGACGGGCCGTAGGTGATGAGGGTGGCGCTGCGGCCCGGGCGCCGCACCACCGCGCGGCCGATGGGTTCGACGGGCTGCGGGTCTTCCGGGTTCCAGGTGTCCTTGGACCAGTACAGGCGCTTGGGCTCCAGGACGACGACGGGGTCGTCGGAGGCGATCGCCGCGCGCAGCAGTCCGTAGGCGTCGGCGACGGTCGCGGGGGTGACGATCTGGAGGCCGGGGGTCGCCATGTAGTACGCCTCGGAGGAGTCGCTGTGGTGCTCGACGCCGCCGATGCCGCCGCCGTAGGGGACCCGGATGGTGATCGGGAGCGGCATCGCGCCGCGGGTGCGGTTGCGCATCTTCGCCACATGGCTGATCAGCTGCTCGAACGCCGGGTAGGCGAAGGCGTCGAACTGCATCTCCACGACCGGGCGCAGGCCGTACATCGCCATGCCGACCGCGGTGCCGAGGATGCCGGCCTCGGCGAGCGGGGTGTCCGTGCAGCGGTCCTCGCCGAACTCCTTGGCGAGTCCGTCGGTGACCCGGAAGACCCCGCCGAGGGTGCCGACGTCCTCACCCATGACGTGCACGGTCGGGTCGGCCGCCATCGCGTCGCGCAGCGCGCGCGTGAGGGCCTGCGCCATCGTGGCCGGTTTGAGGGCGACGGTGGTCATCGGTGCGCACCCCCGTGGGAGTCGTGCTCGGCGTCCAGCTCGGCGCGCAACTGGGCCTGCTGTTCACGCAGTTGCGGGGTGGGCTCGGCGTAGACGTGGGCGAAGAGGTCCATGGGGTCGAGGACCGGGTCCTGGTTCATGCCGTCGCGCAGCGCGGCGGCGAAGACCTCGGCGTCCTGGCGCACGGCTTCCAGGCCGGCCTCGTCGATCAGCCCGCGCTCGGTCAGTTCGTGCTCCAGGAGGGCGATCGGGTCGTGTCCGCGCCAGGTCTCGACCTCGGCGTCGCCGCGGTAGCGGGTCGCGTCGTCGGCGTTGGTGTGGGCGTCCACGCGGTAGGTGATCGCCTCGACCAGGGTGGGTCCGCCGCCCGCGCGCGCGTGGCGTACGGCGGCGGTGAGGACCTCGTGGACGGCGACCGCGTCGTTGCCGTCGACCAGCCGGCCCGGCATGCCGTAGCCGACGGCCTTGTGGGCCAGCGACGGGGCCGCGGTCTGCTTGGCGAGCGGGACGGAGATCGCGAAGCCGTTGTTCTGGACCAGGAAGACCACCGGGGCCTGCCAGACGGCGGCGAAGTTCAGCGCCTCGTGGAAGTCGCCCTCGCTGGTGCCGCCGTCGCCGACCATGGCGAGCGCGACCACGTCGTCGCCCTTGAGGCGGGCCGCGTGGGCGAGGCCGACGGCGTGCGGGAGCTGGGTGGCGAGCGGGGTGCACAGGGGGGCCACACGGTGTTCGCGCGGGTCGTAGCCGGTGTGCCAGTCGCCGCGCAGGAGCGTGAGCGCCTGGACGGGGTCGAGGCCCCGGGCGACGGCGGCGAGGGTGTCGCGGTAGCTGGGGAAGAGCCAGTCGCGGTCCTCCAGCGCGAGCGCGGCGGCCACCTCGCAGGCCTCCTGGCCGGTGCTGGAGGGGTAGACGGCGAGACGGCCCTGCTTGGTGAGGGCGGTCGCCTGCGTGTTGTAGCGGCGGCCGCGGACCAGCTGGGCGTGCAGGCGGCGCAGCAGGGCCGGGTCGGCCTCGGCGGCCGCGTCGGTGCCGAGGACGCGGTGGGGCTCCGGGTCGGGCAGCAGGGGCGCGGGGTCCGTGCGGGGCTGCCAGGCGGGCGGCGGCGATGGCCGGTACGCGCCCCGCTGCTCCATGACCGTCATGACGGCACCTCCTCGTGGGAGACGGCTTCGGGCGCTGCACGGGTGTGAGGCGCCTCACCTACCGATTGTTCGGTCGTCGGCACATTTTGGCTACAGGGCCCCTCAGGCTGTGGACAAACGGTTCTCCACAGCCTGAGATGGACGCAGTACGTCCATGCTAGGGAGGCGGGGGGACATGACACCTGAACAAATGGCCGAAAGCCCGGAGGACGGGGTCCCCCTTTCACCCCCTCGTCCGCTCGACGCCATCGATCAGGACATCCTCCAGATGCTCCAGGCGGACGGCCGCGCGTCGATAAGGTCGGTCGCCGAACGGGTGCACGTCTCCCGCGCCAACGCCTACGCCCGTATCAACCGTCTCGTCGAGGACGGCGTCATCCGCGGTTTCGGAGCCCGCGTCAACCACGAGCGGGCCGGCCAGGGCACCTCGGCGTACATCACCCTGAAGATCGTCCAGAACTCCTGGCGCACGGTCCGCGAGCAGCTCAGACAGCTGCCCGGGGCTTCCCACATCGCCCTGGTCGGCGGCGACTTCGATGTGCTGCTGCTCGTCCACACCCCGGACAACAGATCCCTGCGCGAGCTGGTCCTCACCCGGCTCCAGGCCATCCCGGAGGTGCTGAGCACCCGCACCCTGCTGGTCTTCGAGGAGGAGGACCTGGAGCCGCAGGGCTGACGCTCAGGCGCCGAAGCCCCATCCGGCGACGGGGAACCGCGCGAGCAGCCCGGACAGCGAGCTCGCCTGGGGAAGGGCGGACGACCAGTCCGGGGCCGAGATGTCGAGCAGGACAAGCCCCGGCGGCTCCTGCCGGAAGTCGTAGGTGAGCAGCTCCCGGCCCCCGTCCCCGCCGATGACGACCCCGCCGGGGAACCGGTCCTGGATCTCGCCGGCCTCGTTCACGGGGACCAGGTCCTCGACGGGGCCGATCACGAGGAAGTCGCCCGCGGGAGGGACGAAACGGCTCATGCTCCCCTCCGCCGCCAGGAAGTCCCGGTAGTCCTGCGGGAACCGGACGCCGAAGCGGCGCTCGGCTCTCGCGAGGAGGTCGTCGGCACTCATGCGGTCAGCCGGCCCTCCGCAGTCCCCCGAAGATCAACTGGGCCACCGCGTCCGCCACCTCGCGTTCGTTCATGCCGCGCCCGTCGGGGCGGTACCACTCCACGATGGAGTTGATCATCCCGAAGACCAGGCGGGTCGCGAGCCGCACCTCGACGTCGTCGCGCACGTCGCCGTCCGCGGCCGCCGCCTTCAGCAGCTCGGCGACCCGGTGGTCGAAGTCCCGGCGGCGCTCCAGCGCCCAGCGCTCGGTGCCGGTGTTGCCGCGCACGCGCAGCAGCAGGGTGACGTAGGGCAGCTCGGCGATCAGCACCTCGACCATGCGCCGCACGACGTACTCGAGGCGGTCCGAGGCACGGCCCACGCGCGCGTGCTCCTCGTCGAGGATGCCGAACAGGCCGTCCAGGGCCCGGCTGACAGCCCGCCGCAGCAGTTCCTCCTTGCCGGTCACGTGGTGGTAGATCGACGACTTGGAGATGCCCGCGGCCTTGGAGAGGTGCTCCATGGAGGTGCCGTCGTAGCCGCGCTCGATGAAGACCTGGACGGCGACGGACAGCAGCGTCTCGGGGGTGTACGTGTCCCGCTTGGCGGTCGTCATGAGGTGCTGCCCTCCCGCTTGTCGGAGGCGTAGGCGTGCCGGTACAGCGCGAGCGAGGGCGCGTACCGCCCCGAGGGGTCGCGCAGGTGCAGGTCGTCGAGGAGGCTGTAGGCCCAGTTGCGGCCGAGCCTGCGGCTCCACTCGAAGGGGCCGAGCGGGTAGTTCACCCCGAGCCGCATCGCGGTGTCGATGTCCTCCTCGGTGGCCACGCCCTTGGCGACGGCGTCGTGCGCGAGGTCCACGATCCGGGCGACCGTGCGGGCGACGATCATGCCGGGTACGTCCCCGATGACGCTGACGTCCTTGCCGAGCGCCTGGAAGAGCCCCACGGCCTCGGAGAGGGTCTGCTGGGCGGTGTCCTGGGAGGCGGACAGGGCGATGCGGGTGGCCTTGCGGTAGTCCAGCGCGAGGTCGAAGTAGACGACGTCCCGGAACTCCACCGAGGTCTGCCCGTCGGCGAGCGCGAGCTGTCCGCCGCTCGGCAGGACCAGCCGGGTGCCGTGGTCCTCCTCGTCCTCACGGACCGGGATGCCCGCCTCGCGGATCAGCGCGAGCAGCTCGGACGCGGGGCCCAGGTCGCCCTCGACGACGACGTAGGCGGGCGCGGGGGCCCGCTCCGCGGTGTGCGGCTCGTCGCGCTCGGCGCCCTCCGCGTAGTCGTACCAGCCCCGGCCGCTCTTGCGGCCGAGCCGGCCCGACTCGACCAGGCGCTGCTGGGCCAGGGAGGGCGTGAAGCGCACGTCCTGGAAGAAGGCGCGCCACACCGAGTGCGTGACCGACTCGTTGACGTCCTGCCCGATCAGGTCGGTCAGCTCGAAGGCGCCCATCTTGAAGCCGCCGCACTCGCGCAGCACCGCGTCGATGGTGGCGGGCTCCGCGCCCTGGGCCTCGTGGACCGCGAACGCCTCGGCGTAGAAGGGCCGCGCGATGCGGTTGACGATGAAGCCGGGGGTGTCGGCGCAGGCGACCGGTGTCTTGCCCCAGGCGCGGGCCGTCTCGTACGCGCGCGTGGCCGAGGAGACGTCGGTGGCGAACCCGGAGACGACCTCGACCAGCGGCAGCAGCGGCGCCGGGTTGAAGAAGTGCAGGCCCACGAACCGGCCCGGGTGGCGCAGGGCGCCGCCGATGGCCGTCACCGACAGGGACGAGGTGTTGGTGGCGAGCAGACAGTCCTCGTCGACGACGTCCTCGAGCGCGCGGAACAGCTCCTGCTTGACGTCCAGGCGCTCCAGGACGGCCTCGACGACCAGGGTGCAGTCCGCGAGGTCGGCGAGATGCTCGGCGGCCACCAGGCGGGTGCGGGCGGCGTCGCGGTCGGCGGCACTGAGCCGGCCCTTCTCGACGAGCCGGTCCAGGCGGGCGACGATCGCGTCGGCCGCCGCGCGGGCCCGGCCGGGGACGGCGTCGTGGAGCCGCACGGGGTGCCCGGCGACCAGCGCGACCTGGGCGATGCCCTGGCCCATGGTGCCGGTGCCGACGACGGCCACGGGGCTGCTGAGGTCGAGTCCTGTCATGTGCGCGATCCTCCCGCACGGGGTTTTCCACAGATGCGGCGGACCCCCTTGTCCCGACCGATCGTTCGGTTACTCTAGCTCTGTCCGGCCCTTCCTGCCCATGTTCTGCCCAGGTCATGGACTCGACGAAGAGTTCGAAAGACGAGGAGTTGGTCCCGCATGGCCGCCGAACTGACCGCCCACGAGCTGATCGCCGCGCACCGGCCCACCCTCGACCAGGCACTGGAGGCGATCCGCACCCGCGCGTACTGGTCCCCGCACCCGGAGCACCCCAAGGCCTACGGGGAGAACGGCAGCCTCGACATGGCCGCGGGCAAGGCCGCCTTCGACGCCCTCCTCGGCAGCCGCCTCGACCTCGGCCAGCCCGGCACCGACGACTGGGTGGGCGGCGAGGTGTCGCCGTACGGCATCGAGCTGGGCGTCGAGTACCCGCACGCGGACCTGGACGTGCTGCTGCCCGCGATGAAGGCGGGCCAGAAGGCCTGGCGCGACGCGGGCGCGGAGATCCGCGCGGTGGTGTGTCTCGAGATCCTCAAGCGGATCAGCGACCGGACCCACGAGTTCGCGCACGCGGTCATGCACACCAGCGGCCAGGCGTTCATGATGGCGTTCCAGGCGGGCGGCCCGCACGCGCAGGACCGCGGCCTGGAAGCGGTGGCGTACGCGTACGTGGAGCAGGTCCGCACCCCCGACACCGCGGAGTGGACCAAGCCGCAGGGCAAGCGCGACCCGCTCGCGCTCACCAAGGCCTTCACGCCGGTCCCGCGCGGCATCGGCCTGGTCATCGGCTGCAACACCTTCCCGACCTGGAACGGCTACCCGGGCCTGTTCGCCTCCCTCGCCACCGGCAACGCCGTCCTGGTCAAGCCGCACCCGCGCGCGGTGCTGCCGCTCGCGCTCACCGTCCAGGTGGCGCGCTCCGTGCTCGCCGAGGCGGGCTTCGACCCGAACCTGGTCGCGCTCGCCGCCGAACGCCCCGGCGAGGGCATCGCGAAGACCCTCGCCACCCGACCGGAGATCCGGATCATCGACTACACCGGCTCGACGGAGTTCGGCGACTGGCTGGAGGCCAACGCCCGCCAGGCGCAGGTCTACACCGAGAAGGCCGGCGTCAACTCGGTGTTCGTCGAGTCGGCCGGCGACTACAAGGGCATGCTCGCCAACCTGGCCTTCTCGCTGTCCCTCTACAGCGGCCAGATGTGCACCACCCCGCAGAACCTCCTGATCCCCCGCGACGGCATCCGCACCGACGAGGGCCCCAAGACCTACGACGAGGTGGTCGCCGACATCGCCCGCGCGGTCGACGGCCTCCTCGGCGACGACGCACGCGCCAACGCCCTGCTGGGGGCGATCGTCAACCCCGACGTGAAGGCACGCGTGGAGGCCGCGGCGGGGCTCGGCGAGGTCGCCCTCGCCTCCCGCGAGGTCACCAACCCGGAGTTCCCGGGCGCGGTCGTGCGCACCCCCGTCCTCGTCAAGCTGGACGGCGCCAAGCCGGACGACGAGGCCGCCTACATGAGCGAGTGCTTCGGCCCGGTGTCCTTCGCCGTGGCGGTCGACTCGGCCGCGGACGGGGTCGAGCTGCTGCGCCGGACGATCCGCGAGAAGGGCGCGATGACGGTGGGCGCCTACACCACCGACGAGGAGGTCGAGCAGGCCGTCCAGGAGGTCTGCCTGGAGGAGGCGGCACAGCTGTCGCTGAACCTCGTCGGCGGGGTGTACGTCAACCAGACGGCGGCGTTCTCCGACTTCCACGGCTCCGGCGGAAACCCGGCGGCGAACTCCGCGCTGTGCGACGGCGCGTTCGTCGCGAACCGGTTCCGGGTCGTCGAGGTGCGCCGGGAGGCCTAGGAAGGGCCGGGCTCAGGAAGGGCCGGGCTCAGGAAGGGCCGGGCCTCCCGAGGCTCCAGTGGTAGAGCGTCATCGCCACACTCGTGGCCAGGTTGTAGCTGGAGACCTGCGGGCGCATCGGAAGGGCCACCAGATGATCGGCACGCGCGCGTACGTCGGGTGACAGCCCGCTGCGCTCCGAGCCGAAGGCGAGGACGGCGTCGTCCGGGAGCTTCAGGCCCCGGATGTCGTCGCCCTCGGGATCCAGCGCGAACAGCGGCCCCGGCGGCAGTTCGGCTGCCGTCAGACGCTCCACGGCGGTCGCGAAGTGCAGTCCCGCCCCGCCGCGCACGACCGTCGGATGCCAGGGGTCGAGCGGGCCCGTGGTGACCACACCGGTCGCCCCGAAACCGGCGGCCAGGCGGATCACGGCTCCCGCGTTGCCGAGGTTGCGGGGCTGGTCCAGGACCACCACGGGGGCGGTGCGCGGGGTGCGCGCCAGCTGTTCGAGGTGCGCGGCCCGGGACGGCCGTACGGCCAGGGCCGCCACCGCGGTGGGGTGCGGGCGCGGCACGAGCGTCCGGTACGACGCCTCCGGGACCTCCGTCAGCAGCGCGTCCAGGGACGGCCGTACGTCCGGAGCGAGCTCGTCGGCCAGGGCGAGCGCGGCACCGCGGTCGGCGGTGACGGCCACCGGGACCTCGGCCCCGAAGCGCAGCGCGTGCTTGAGGGCGTGGAAGCCGTCGAGCAGGACGCAGGTGTCGGCGAGCCGGCGCCACAGGCTCAGCGGATCGGTACCGGTCATGCGGGGAAGCCTACGTGCGTGGCATCGGGGTTCTCGGGGTTCTCCCGCCCCGGACCACCGTCGCCGTCGCCGTCGGCCGGCTGCGGACGGACACTGTCGCCACCGGCCTGCTGCGGCGGGACGCCGCCTTCGCATGCCTCCTGCGGGGGGACGCTGTCGGCGGGCCCCGGTTCGCCCGGTGTGCGCTGCTTCGGTGGTCGCGGCAGCGGGGCGTCCGCGCCGCCCGCGAGCCGCTTCCGGACCCGGGCGCGCAGTCGGCCACGCACGCGTGCGGCTCCCCCGCCGAGGCGGCGCAGGAACGGCGTCGGCAGGAAGACCGAGTCGGCGGCGATCATCGCCAGCGAGAAGAACGGCAGGCCGAGGACGACCGCGATCACCGCGTGCTCGGTGATCATCGCCGCCAGCAGGACGTTCTTGACCCGGCGGTTGAACAGGGTGAAGGGAAAGGCGACCTGGACGGCGACCGTGCCGTACGTCACCAGCATCACCATGAGGCCGTTGGCCGACAGCAGGTCGGCGAGGGCGGGCCAGGGCGAGAAGGACTCCAGGTGCAGCGGGTAGTAGACGGCGGTGCCGTCCTGCCAGCGGGAGCCCTGGATCTTGTACCAGCCCGCGGTCGCGTAGATCAGACAGGCCTCGGCCATGATCACGAGCAGCGCGCCGTTGTGGACGATGTTGCCGATGACGTCGAGCATGATCCGCGACTGACCGGACCGCCCGAAGCGTCCGACGGCCCACCACAGGGCCTGCGCAAGCCACAGGACCCACAGCAGCACCGGCATCACCGGATCGCCGTCGAGTCTGCCCAGGAGGGTCACCGACACCAGCACGAGCCCGAGGACGCCCCACAGGGCCGGCCCGGCCCGGTCGGCGACGTGCTCCCCACGCGCGCGTGCCTCGCGGGTGCGCCGGGCCCGCCGCTCGTCGAGCGACCAGACCTGGCCGCAGCGGGTGAGGACCAGGTAGATCGACATCAGGTGCAGGACGTTGTCCCCGCCGTCGCCCATGAAGACACTGCGGTTCTGGAGCGAGAGCACCCCGACCATGAACAGCACGGACATCGCACGGGTGTGCCAGCCGAGCAGCAGCAGGAGGCTCGACAGGACAGCGAGCACATAGACGGTCTCGAACCAGAGCTGTCCGTCCGACCACATCAGGGCACTGAACGCGCCGTTGGCCGAGACCAGCTGTTCGGCGAGGTTCCAGCTCCAGGGGCCGTCGGGGCCGTACAGCTCCTGGCGGTGCGGGAGCTCACGCAGCAGGAAGAGCAGCCAGGTCGCGCTGAAGCCGATGCGGATCATCGCGCTCTGGTAGGGACCGAGGGCGGCCTCGGTGACCCGGGCGATCGCGTTCGACACCCCGAGGACGAATCGGTTCACCGGAGGCTCCCCTCGGTGTCGTCGGCCGTCACGGGCCACCAGGACAGCTCCCGGAAGACCGGCTGCACCGAGACCTTCTCGTCGCTCCACTTCGGCGGCGGGACGTTGGAGGTCCGGGAGCGCACCTGGACGCTCACGAGCACGTCACCGCGCGCGAGGGCGTCCTCGCGCCCCATGCGGAGCACCGCGATGCGCCGCAGATACGCCTCGGACAGGGAGCCGCGCAGCCCGATCGGACGGTTGTTCGCGTCGTGGGTGGCGACGAAGAGGTCCCAGGAACGGCGCAGCTCGTTCTGCTGGGTGTGGCTGGGCAGCAGATTGCCGTCGATGGCCCGGCCGTCCTGGGCGGACAGGTCGTACCAGCCCGTCGTACGGCTGCCCCCGTCCGCCCCGCGGATCCGGGCCCTCACCTGCACCGCGACGTTCTGCTGCAACGGGTTGGGGGCGAACAGCTTCCAGTTCTGCTCGAACTCCGGGTAGATCCAGTCGTCGACCGCCCCGCCGTGCTGTCTGGTCACCGTGTTCACCGGCGCGACGTGCAGGAACACCATCCCGATGTGCACACAGACGGCGATGGCGACGAGGGCGAGCGCCAGGGCGACCCCGATCTGGTGGCGGAGTGAGAGGGCGGCCACGCCGGCGCGGGGGTCGGGGTCGGGGGACGCCGGAAGGGGGGTGGGTATCGCGGTGCGCGCGGGGGCGGGGGCGGGCGTGGACCCGGGGGGTTCGGCCGGTTCGCTCGCAGCGCTCGCTTCAGGGCTGGGGGCCGGATCGGTCGGGGTGCCCGGGTCGTCGTGCCGGGGGGTCGAGCCTCTGTCGTGCGCGTCCATTCCGCCCCGTTCCCGATTCCGGTTCGTTCCGCGGCCACCCGGGCCCGTGGGGCGCCGCGGTGGCTCGCACCGGCACGGTACTCAGGCCCGACCGCCCCGCACAGCCCTTGTCGAAAGCCCCCGGCGTGGCCGTCCTCACTTCCGGTCCGGTTTTCCACAGGGGACGGCCGAGGGTTTTCCACAGCGGTGGACACCTTACGGCGCCTCGCCCACCATGGATCACATGAACCGAACGATCGGTCGGCATCCGCTCCGCCCGCGGGCCCGCCGACCGTTCCCTTCTTCTAGAACCTGTTCTATCTTGACGGACCGTCAGATCAGCTGACCCGATCTGCCGACCCGTCGGAAGGACAGGGACCGTGGACTTCACCTTCAGCGAGGAGCAGCAGGCGGCGGCCGAGGCGGCACGGGGGGTGTTCGCCGACGTCGCACCGGACGCGGTGCCGTCCCCGGCCCTCACCACGGGCGCCGTGGCCGACGAGTTCGACCGCGCGCTGTGGGCGAGGCTCGCCGACGCGGACCTGCTGAGCCTGCTGGTGGCGGAGGAGCACGGCGGGGCGGGCCTGGACGCGGTCGCGCTCTGCCTGGTGCTGCGCGAGTCGGCGAAGGTGCTGGCACGGGTGCCGCTGCTGGAGAACAGCGCGGCCCTGGCCGCCGTACAGGCTTACGGCGGCCAGGAGTTGAGGGCGGACCTGCTGGAGCGGGCCGGGCGCGGAGAGGTCGTGCTGACCGTCGCCGCGAGCGGCCGCACGGGACACGACCCCGCCGAACTCGCCGTCACCGCTCGGCAGGGGGAGGACAGAGGCGAGGGTGCCGACTGGGTCCTGGACGGGGTGCAGACGGCGGTGCCGTGGGTGTACGACGCGGACTTCGTCGTCGTCCCCGCGCACACCGCCGCGGACCGGACCGTCCTCGCGCTGGTGCCCCGGGACCATGACGGGGTCGCGCTCGGCGAGCAGTTCTCCACCAGCGGGGAGCGGCTGGGCGAGCTGCGGCTGGACTCGGTGCGGATCGGCGCGCGGGACGTGATCGACGCGGAGGGGGCGTGGGAGTGGCTGCGGGACCTGCTGACCACGGGGACCTGTGCGCTGGCGCTCGGTCTGGGCGAGCGGGTGCTGCGGATGAGCAGCGAATACACCAGCGGGCGCGAGCAGTTCGGGTTCCCGGTCGCCACCTTCCAGGCCGTCGCCGTGCAGGCCGCCGACCGGTACATCGACCTGCGCGCGATGGAGGTCACGCTGTGGCAGGCCGCGTGGCGGCTCTCCTCCGGGGCGCGCGGTGTGCTGCCGGTCTCGGGTGACGTCGCCGTGGCGAAGATCTGGGCCTCGGAGGGGGTACGGCGGGTGGTGCAGACGGCACAGCACCTGCACGGCGGCTTCGGCGCGGACGTCGACTACCCGCTGCACCGGTACCACGCCTGGGCCAAGCATCTGGAACTGTCCCTGGGCCCGGCGGCGGCTCACGAGGAGGCGCTGGGGGACCTGCTGGCGGCGCATTCCCTGGGATAGGTGAAACCGAGGGGGCCTTGATCGGCGACTGAGAGGATGACGGACCGCTCCGACCGAAGGAGGCCGAGCATGATGCTGCTCGCCCTGTCCGGCATCCTCGTGCTCACCGTCGGGGGATGCGTCTGCGTCTGGTGGGCGGCCCGGGGCGGCCCCCGCTGGACGCGCGTGGTGTCGGCCGCCACCCTCGCGGCAGGCGAACTGACCCGCCGCCCCGAAGCCCGGCCGGCCGTCGTCCGTCACCACGGGGCGGCCGGTCTCGGCCCACAGCTGCATGCCGCCGTCGACGTTCACGGCGTCGATGCCCTGCTGGGCCAGGTACATGGTGACCTGGGCCGAACGCCCGCCGGAACGGCAGATCACGTGCACCCGGCCGTCCTGCGGGGCGGCCTCGGTCAGCTCGCCGTAGCGGGCCACGAACTCGCTGATGGGGATGTGCAGGGCCCCTTCGGCATGTCCCGCCTGCCATTCGTCGTCCTCGCGGACGTCCAGCAGGAAATCGTCGTCCTTGAGGTCCGTGACCTGGACCGTGGGCACACCACCACCGAAATTCATGGTGCCGACGCTACCCGACGCGCTCGGAGCCCTGCCGGTCACTCCTGCGCGAGCAGCTCCGCGAGCTCCGCCTCGCGCGCGGACACGTCGGCCAGGAGCTGCTCGGCGATCTCCTCGAGAAGCTGGTCGGGGTCGTCCGGTGCCATCCGGAGCATCGAGCCGATCGCGCTCTCCTCCAGCTCCCGCGCGACCACGGACAGCATTTCCTTGCGCTGGGAGAGCCATTCGAGGCGGGCATAGAGCTCCTCGCTGGGCGTGGGCCCCTGCTCCGGGAGCTTCGGCCCGGCAGCCCACTCCTCGGACAGTTCCCGCAGGAGAGCCTCGTCGCCGCGGGAGTAGGCCCCGTTGACCCGGGTGATGAACTCCTCGCGCCGGGCCCGCTCGGTGTCGTCCTGGGCGAGGTCCGGGTGGGCCTTGCGGGCCAGCTCGCGGTAGAGCTTGCGGACCTCGTCGCTGGGGCGCACCCGCTGCGGAGGCCGCACCGGCTGGTCGGTGAGCATGGCGGCGGCCTCCGGGAAGAGGCCCTCCCCGTCCATCCAGCCGTGGAACAGCTCTTCCACCCCGGGCATCGGCAGCACCCGGGCGCGGGCCTCCTCCGCCTTGCGCAGATCCTCGGGATCGCCGGTACGGGCGGCCCGGGCCTCGGCGATCCGCGCTTCCAGATCGTCGAGGCGGGCGTAGACCGGGCCGAGCCGCTGGTGGTGCAGGCGGGAGAAGTTCTCGACCTCGATGCGGAAGGTCTCCACCGCGATCTCGTACTCGATGAGCGCCTGCTCGGCGGCCCGGACGGCTCGCTCCAGCCGCGCGGTGCCTGTGCCTGCGGCGGTTGTGCCGTCGGGTTCCGGGGACGTCATCCGGACAGCGTAACGGTGTGGGCGCGAGGCGGGCGCCAACCGGGGGGCCGGGGCAGGTTGGCGGGCGGGTGCGGGACGGTGGGGGCTGGTCGCGCCCGCCCGGCGGAGCCGGAGATCGATGCAGCCCCGCGCCCCTCAGTGGGTGCAGCCCGGCCGTCTCGATAAGCCGCCGTCTCCTCACACCCCCGTCTCCGCCGCCACCCTTCCGGACCGGATCCCCGTCACCAGGTCGCCGTGGTCCGCTTCCGTGCGGTCCGCGTAGGTGACGGCGAACGTGGCGATCGCCTCGTCGAGTTCGTCGTTCTTGCCGCAGTAGCCGGAGACCAGGCGGGGGTCGACGCTGTGGGAGTGGGCGCGGGCCAGGAGGGCGCCGGTCATGCGGCCGTAGTCGTCCACCTGGTCGGCGGAAAGGGCGGCCGGGTCGACGCTGCCCTTGCGGTTGCGGAACTGGCGGACCTGGAAGGGGCGGCCCTCGACGGTCGTCCAGCCCAGCAGGTTGTCGCTGACGACCTGCATCCGCTTCTGGCCCAGTACCACCCGGCGGCCCTCGTGATCGGCCTCCGGGACCTCGAAGCCCGCGGTGACCAGGTGGGGCACGAGGGCCGAGGGCCTGGCCTCCTTGACCTGGAGGACCAGCGGTTCGCCGCGGTGGTCGAGGAGCAGGACTACGTAGGAGCGGGTGCCCACGCTGCCCGTACCGACGACTCGGAACGCCACGTCGTGCACCGCGTGCCGGGCCAGCAGCGGCAGGCGGTCCTCGGAGAGGGTGCTCAGGTAGTGCTCGAGGGACGTGGCCACCGCCGCGGCCTCCGCGTCGGGCACCCGGCGCAGCACCGGCGGCGCGTCCACGAACCGCCGGCCGCCGTCCTCGGTCGGCTCGGTCGACTTGGCCGCGAAGCGCCCGCTGGTGTTGGCCCGCGCCTTCTCCGAGACGCGCTCCAGGGTGCCGACGAGGTCGTGGGCGTCGGTGTGGGAGACGAGTTCCTCGTCCGCGATGGCGTTCCACGCGTCCAGCACCGGCAGCTTGGCCAGCAGCCGCATGGTGCGCCGGTACGCGCCGACCGCGCCGTGGGCCGCCGCGCGGCAGGTGTCCTCGTCGGCGCCGGTCTCCCGGCCCGCGAGGACCAGGGACGCGGCGAGCCGCTTGAGGTCCCACTCCCAGGGACCGTGCACCGTCTCGTCGAAGTCGTTCAGGTCGATGACCAGTCCGCCGCGGGCGTCGCCGTACAGACCGAAGTTGGCCGCGTGGGCGTCGCCGCAGATCTGGGCGCCGATCCTGGTCATCGGGGTGCGGGCGAGGTCGTAGGCCATGAGGCCCGCCGAGCCGCGCAGGAAGGCGAACGGTGTCGCCGCCATCCGTCCGACTCGCAGCGGGGTGAGCTCGGGGATGCGGCCACGGCTGGACTCCTCGACCGCGTCGACCGCGCCCGGACGTGAGATGTCGAGGTCGAGCGCGGCATGAGCGCTGCGCGGGACGCTCTCGCGCAGCGCCTTGCCCTGCTTCTTGGGCGAGTCCTTGTGCGGTTCCGCGGGCCACCGGGCGAACCCGCGCACGACAGGCCGCCGCGCCGCACTCCCGACCGACACACTCCCTGCGGCAGCACTCCCTGCGGACTCCGCCGCTGCCCCGTCCCGCGCCCCCGCACCGGTCTCGGTCATCCCGACCGCCTCCCCCGCACCTTGCTCCGCGCCGGTCCGCCGTCCGGTCCGCGCGTCAGGATCATCAACTCGTGCAGACCGTACAGCCACCGGCCGAAACGCGTCAGACCCTGTGGACAACCGGGTGACTGTCCACGCACCTTGTCCACAGCCTGGCCGTGGGTCCATACGTCCGGCGTGGCACGCGTCGGCCCTGTCACGTCCGGCATGGCACGCGTCGGCCCTGTCACGCCCGGCATGGCACGCGCCGGCCCTGTCACGCCCGCAAATACGCCAGTACGGCCAGTACCCGGCGATGCGTCTCGTCCGCCGGTGGCAGGTCCAGCTTGGTCAGGATGCCCCCGATGTGCTTGCCGACCGCCGCGTCGGAGACCACCAGTTCGCGGGCGATGGCCCCGTTCGACTTGCCCTCCGCCATCAGCGCGAGGACCTCCCGCTCGCGCGGGGTGAGCCGCTCCAGCGGATCGCGGCGGCGGCGCAGCAGCTGCCGTACGACTTCGGGATCGACCACGGTGCCGCCGGCCGCCACCTCGGAAAGGGCGTCGACGAACTCCTCGACCTGGCCGACCCGGTCCTTGAGCAGGTAGCCGATGCCGGTGCCGTCGCCGGAGTCGAGGAGTTCGGAGGCGTAAGTGCGCTGCACGTACTGGCTGAGCACCAGCACCGGCAGGGCGGGGCGGCTCTCGCGCAGGCGGACCGCCGCGTGCAGACCCTCGTCCTGGAAGCCGGGCGGCATCCGGACGTCGGTGACGACGATGTCCGGGGCGTGCTCCTCGACCGCCGCGATCAGCGCACGCGCGTCACCGACGGCCGCGACGACCTCGTGGCCGCAGCGGTGGAGCAGGCCGGTGAGGCCCTCGCGCAGCAGCACGCTGTCCTCGGCCAGGACTACGCGAAGCGATCGGCCGCCTCGCTCAACTCGGTCGCCTCGCAAGGGAACTCCACACGCAGCAGGGTCGGTCCGCCCGGCGGGCTGGACAGCGAGAGTCTGCCATCGAGGACCGACACCCGGTCCGCGAGTCCGGTCAGTCCGCTGCCCGCCGAGGCGTCGGCGCCGCCGCGGCCGTCGTCCCGGACCTCCAGCAGCAGCCGGCCGGCCGTGTACCCGCCGCGCACCTCGGCGCGGCTCGCCCCGCTGTGCCTGGCGATGTTGGCGAGGGCCTCGCAGACCACGAAGTAGGCAGCCGCCTCCACCGCCTGGTCGAACCGTCCCGGAAGGCGGAGGTCCACGTCCACCGGGACCACGGAACGGTCCGCCGCATCGGCGACGGCGGCCTCGATGCCGTAGTCCGCGAGGACCTTCGGATGGATGCCGTGGATGAGCTCGCGGAGTGCGGCGAGGGCCTGGCCCGCCTCGCCGTGGGCCTTGGCGAGCTGGTCGGCGAGCGCTCCCGGCGGGGCGTCGAGGCGGGCCAGACCGAGGGTCATCGTCAGGGCGACCAGGCGTTGCTGGGCGCCGTCGTGCAGGTCGCGTTCGATGCGCCGGCGCTCCGCCTCGAAGGCGTCCACCAACCGCACCCGGGAACGGCTCAGTTCGACCACCCGGGCGACCAGGTCGTCCCGGTCGGCGATCAGCAGCCGGGTCAGTCCGGCCCGGGCGACGGCCGCGGCGCCCAGGGCGTAGGCGCCGAGTGCCAGCAGCAGCACACCGAGGACGGCGACCCCGAACGCGGTCGGCCAGGTGGTGACCGTCCACTGCTTGAGCACCTTCGTCTCGTGGCCGTCCCCGATCGTGGCCATGAGGAGCGGGGTGACGGCCATGGAGAGGGGAACGAGCAGCGCGACCGTGACCACCAGGGCGTCCAGCGGCCACAGCAGGGCCGCGAGCAGCACGGTGTACGCGAGTTCGCGCCAGGTGATCTGCTCCCTGAGCCGGGTCCTGAGCCATGGACGCAGTCCCGGGGCGGCCGGTACCCGGTGGGGGTCGGGCACCGGGTCCCGGTCGACCAGGCGCAGCCTGCGCCGCTCGACCCGGCCCACCGGGAGGCCGACGAGCGCGAGCACGAGCAGCAGTGGCAGCCCGACCAGGATCACGGCCAGCACACCGCCGACTGCTGCCAGCGTCACCAGGCCGACCAGGGCGAGGACGCCGGCGACCGCGCCGCTCAGCAGATATCCGGCCGCGAGCCACGGCCAGGCCGACAGCAGGAAGCCCGGCCGGGACATGGCCCGCCACACGTTGCGAGGGTGCATGCGCATCACCGTAGGAGGGCGGTCGGTGCCTGGGCCATGGGGCCAGGGGGCGGGCCGGGGGTAGGCCCTGCCCTACCCCGACTCTCGCCCCTGCCGCACTGCGTGGCGGTAGCCCAGCGCGGTTTCGTGGAGCCACGGATCAGCCCGTCCCGCACCGGCCATGGCCGCCCCGATCACCCGCACCAGCCATGCCCACGGACGAGGCCGCCACGACTACGCCCGCCCCGACCATTCCGCCACCAAGTGGGGACAGATGAACCACAACGACCATGCCGTCCGGCTGCGCTCCGTCAGCAGGAGCCACAAGGCGGGCGACAGCGCCGTCACCGCCCTCGACCAGGTCTCCCTCTCCTTCCCGCGCGGCACCTTCACCGCCGTGATGGGCCCCTCCGGCTCCGGCAAGTCGACCCTCCTCCAGTGCGCCGCGGGCCTGGACCGCCCCACCTCCGGTTCGGTCACGGTGGGCGGCACCGAGCTGACCGGACTCAGCGAGACCAGGCTGACGCTGCTGCGGCGCGAGCGCATCGGGTTCGTGTTCCAGGCGTTCAACCTGCTGCCCGCGCTGACCGCCGAGCAGAACGTCGCCCTGCCGGTGCGGCTGGCCGGCAAGCGGGTCGCGAAGTCCCGGGTCCGTGAGGTGCTCCGGCAGGTCGGTCTAGGCGACCGTGCCCGGCACCGGCCGACCGAGCTGTCCGGTGGCCAGCAGCAGCGCGTCGCCCTGGCCCGTGCCCTGATCACCCGCCCCGACGTCCTGTTCGCCGACGAGCCGACCGGCGCCCTGGACTCGCGGACCAGCCGTGAGGTGCTGACTTTGCTTCGCGCCATGGTCGATCGCGAGGGGCAGACGATCATCATGGTCACCCACGATCCGGTGGCCGCCTCCTGTGCGGACCGCGTGATCTTCCTCGTCGACGGCCGCGTCAACGGCGAGCTGCCCGGCGCGAGCGCGGACGCCATCGCGGCCCGTATGACCAGGCTGGAGGCCGTGCCGTGCTGAGGGTCGCCCTGCACACCCTGCGCACCCGCTGGGTCACCTTCGTCGGCAGCTTCGTCGCGCTCTCGCTGGGTGTCGCCCTGCTCGCCGTGATGGGCCTGGCCCTCGCCTCCTCCCTCAACGCGCCCGAGCGGCAGCCTGAGCGGTTCGCAGCGGCGCCGGTCGTCGTCCGGGGGCAGGACACCCTGTCCGTACCGACCCCGATCGGCGACCGCACCCAGAAACTCGTCCACCCGCGCGCGATCCCCGGGGCGACCGTGGCGAAGCTGCGGCGGCTCGGCACCGTCGTCGAGGACCGGGCGTTCGCCGTGCGGGCGGCGACGGGCCCCGGCGACCTGGTCGGCCACCCCTGGTCCACGGCCGCCTTCGCCCCGTACGCGATCGGCGCGGGCCGTGCTCCCCGAGCCGCCGACGAGGTCGTCGTCACGGGCGGCTGGGCGCGGCCGGGTCAGCGGGTCGAGACCGACCGGGGAACCGTGACGGTCGTCGGCACCCTCGCCTCGCGCGGCTTCGAGAACGCCGTCTTCTACACCGACGCCCGCGCCGCCGAACTGTCGCCGAGGAGCATCCAGCTGGTGGTGAAGGCGGACCCGGCGGACGTGCGCGCGGCCGTAGGCGGCCAAGACCTCCTCCAAAACCCCCGGGACCTCCAAAACCCCCGGGACCTCCAGGGCCCCCAGGATCTCCAGGTCCTCACCGGCACCGACCGCCGGCTCGCCGACGCCGACCCGGACCGCGACCGCGAGGCACTCACCGCGATGAACGCCCTGTTCGGCACCGCGGGCGGGGTCACCGCCTTCGTGTCCGTGTTCGTGGTGGCGTCCACGTTCGCCTTCGCGGTAGCCCAGCGGCGCCGGGAGTTCGGCCTGCTGCGCACCGCGGGGGCCACGCCCGGCCAGGTCCGGAGGATGGTGTTCGCGGAGGCCCTGACGGTCGGTGTGACGGCGTCGGCGGCGGGCTGTGTGCTTGGTGCGTACGGCGCCCCGAAGCTCGCCGCCCGGGTCGTCGACGGCGGCCTCGCACCCGCCTGGTTCACCATCGGCGACGTCACCTGGCCGTACCACTTGGCGTTCTGGACCGGGCTGCTCGTCGCGCTGCTCGGCGTGATCGCCGCGTCCTGGCGGGCCGGCCGCACCGGGCCCACCCAGGCGCTGCGTGAGGCGTCCGCGGACACCGAGGCGATGACGTGGGGCCGCCGTCTGTTCGGGGCGGGCCTGCTGCTGACCGCGGCCGTGACGCTGGGTCTGGCCCTCTTCTCCGACCCGGGCGAGCTGCTGCACCGCAAGACCTACGTCAGCCGTCCCATGCTGCTGATCACCGCGGTCGCGCTGCTCGCGCCGGTCCTGGTCCGTCCGCTCACCCGGCTGATCGCCTGGCTGCCTGCCCAACTGCCCGGTGCGGGCGGGATGCTGGTGCGGGAGAACGCGGCCACGGGCATCCGCCGTACGGCCGCCGTCGCCGCGCCCGTCCTGGTCACCGTCGCTCTCGCGGGCTCGCTGCTGGGCGCCACGGCCACCCTGAACGCGGCCAGGGCCACCGAGACCCGCGAGCAGACGGCCGCCTCGTTCGTCGTCACCCCGTCCGGGGGCGCCGGGTTCGACACGGCCACCGTGAAGCAGCTCCAAGCGGTCGGGGGCGCCGAGGTCTCGGCCACCTCGTCGAGTGCCGTGTACGTCCTGGAGGACGGTGTCGCCCTCATCAAGTCCGAGGCCCGCGGGGCCGACGCGGGACCGCTGGCGAGGACCGTCCGTCTGCCGCTGGCCGCCGGGAAGGTGAGCGACCTCGACGACGACTCGATCATCGTCAACGAGGAGTGGGAGAAGCACACCGTCGGGCAGCGCGTGGACGTGTGGCTCGGGAACGGCACGAAGAAGTCGCTGCGGATCGCCGCGGTGATGACGACCGGCACCGGCAACAACGGAGTCTGGGTCACCCCCGCCAACGCCCCCGGCGCGAGCGTCGACCGGGTGGACGTCTCGCTCGCCGAGGGCGCCGACCCGGCCGCCGTGGCCGCCGCGCTGACGAAGGCAGGCGGACACGTCTTCACCAAGGACCAGTGGATACAGGCCAGTTACCCCGGGACCGGGGCCAGGGCAGGGACCGGGACCGACCGAACCACTCGCTACGGCTTCGCCCTGGTCCTCGGCATCGCCCTGCTCTACACCGGGATCTCCCTGGCCAACACCATGGTCATGGCGACCGCCGACCGGGTGCGCGACCTGGCCCTCCTGCGGCTGGCCGGGGCCACCCGGTGGCAGGTGCTGAGGCTGGTCGCCGGGGAGGCACTCATGGTCGTCGCCGTCGGCGGAGTGCTCGGACTCCTGGTCACCGGGCTCAATCTGGCGGGCCTGTGGAGCGCACTGGGTCTGCTGTCGGTGCGAAGCCCGGTGCGGCTGCCGTGGGCGGAACTGGGAGCGAGCGTGGGCGCGTGCGCCGTACTCGCGGTGGTGTGCTCCCTCGCCCCCGCCGCGCTGGCCATGCGGCGCCGGGCGGTGGAACTGGCCGGCATGCGCGACTGACCCCCTGACCGGCCCCGGCGCTCAAGAGCAGCCCGCCCGTGAGGGACCTCACACCGTGACCCCCACCGCCACCCAGCCCCCGAACAGGCACAACAAGAAGCTCCTCGGGTCCAGGACCTGAAGGGCTTCCTGGTGGGGAACCGACGGAATGGGCTGGTCAGGGCATACACCAGCACCCACGGAGATCGTTCCCGCGCTCTCGGGCCGATTTTCCCCCTACCCAGGCCGACGACTACGGCAGGAGCCGCCCAGCCTTCCTGACCGCCTTGCCGCCGACGCCGACCAGAACCGGCCCATCGGCCCACCGGCCCACCGGCCCACCGGCCCCGGGAGGAGCGTCGGCCGGGCCCGAGTCGCTGAGTCTGTCCGTCGCCTGTAGGGAGGCCAGGAATTGCCGGGCCGCCGGCCCATCGCGCGGGGAGGCGGGGCCGGGCGGCACCGGTCGGCGGTCAGGCTCCGGGGTGCAGGCCGAGCCAGCCCGGTGAGGGGTCGCCCTTCACCTCACCGAAGTACAGGGCGAAGGTCTGCTTCCAGCGCTCGATCGCCGCGCGGTCGGCCATGAACTTGGGGAAGCCGTCGAGGTTGCCGTTGGGGTACTCCCAGACGGGCTTCAGCCCGGTCGGCGGGGTGACATCGGTGCGGACCGACCAGCCGTTGGTGGCGGCCTTCTGCTGCTCGACGGAGAGCCGCCAGTTCAGGTACAGCTTGGCGGCGGTGGGGTTCTTGGCCTGCTTGAGGATCGCGGCCCGCTGTCCCCAGGACATGAACGGCGCCTCCTCGGGCAGCACCCACTTGACCGGCCCGGTGGACAGCGGCGCACCGGAGCCGCCGATGCCGATGGCCTTCTGGCCGCTGGTGACGGCCGCGCTCGGGGTGTAGCTGCCGCGGGCGAACTGAAGGTCCTGGGTGGCCAGTCGAGCGAGCCAGTCCCAGCCGTACTTCTCCACGTAGAGGGTGTAGAGGTAGAGGACCGCGTCGTCGTCGTGCGGGTAGGAGGAGGCGATCTTCCCCTTCCAGCGGGCGTCGGCCAGGTCGAGCGGACCGCTGGGGATGTCGGAGCCGACCGCGGCGGGACCGTACATGTAGCTGAAGGCACTGACCTGGACGGCGACCCACGCGCCGTGCGGGTCCTTGAAGGGAGCGTAGAGCTTGGAGAAGCCGGCCGGCTTGTAGGCGAGCAGGCGGCCCTGCTCCTTCCAGCGCACGAAGTCCTGCACGGTCTGGAGCTGTACGACGTCGGGTATCAGGGTGTCGGTCGCGAACTGGTTGTCGACGCGGACGTCGTGATACTTGCTGTAGTCGACGACCACCGTCAGGTCGATGCCCGGGAACCGGCTCTTGAAGCCGTTGCGGATCCCGTCCGCCTGGCTGGAGATGTCACCACCGGCGTAGAGCACGAGCTTGCCGCCCTCCGCGAGGGCTGCCTGGTAGAGCTCGTCAAGAGTGCGCTTCTCCTCGGCGCCGCCCGTCGCCACGCGGCCCGCAGAAGCCTGGCCGGTGGCGGCCTGAGCGGGGGTGACGGAAGCAGCGGCGACACCGAGACCGAGAGCGGCGCCCGCTCCGGTGGCAAGCAGGCGGCGTCGGCTGGGAAGGCTGGTCATGGTGGGGGGAGCCTCTCTGTCCGTTCTGTTCTGTTCGGTTGTCCGTGTGGTGCTGCTGTGGGGGGGGGTCAGAACATGGTGTTGTCGTTGGCGCTCTTCTCGGGCACCTCCTGGATCACGTCCCAGTGCTCGACGATCTTTCCGTCGGCGACGCGCCAGAAGTCCGCGACGGCCATGCCCCGGTCGCCGGGCTTGAGGTGCAGGTTGCTGTGGGTGACCACCAAGTCCCCTTCGGCGATCACACGCTTGATGTCCAGGCGCAGGTCGGGGAACTGCCCGCGCAGCCAGTGCACATAGCCGACGAAGGCTGCCGGGCCGTCCTGCGCCTCGGGGTTGTGCTGGGTGTAGCTCTCGCCGAGGTGTGCGGTGGCGGCGGCCTCGGGCTGGTAGTCGTTGAATGCCTGCTCGTAGAAGGCGGTCACGAGTGCCTTGTTGTCCGCAGCGGACATGTCTGTCTCCTGGCTCACGGTGGGTGCGGTACGAATCAGTCGTTCATGGCCTCGCGGACGAGTGCGGTGTCGACGAACTGTTCGAAGCGGACGATGAGTCCGCCCCGTACGACGAAGTGGTGGGCCACGCGCACGTCGATGGCTTTGCCGCTCCGTCCACTCCACGTCGGGGGCGAGGGTGGCGCGCAGGGCGTCCAGGTCGCCGGCGGCGGAGGCCAGGTACTGGCGGCGGACGACGTCGGCGGGAGCCGTCGACGAGTCGAACTCGCTCACGGTCAGCCCCACTTCATCTCGCCCTTGGCGACCTTCGAGCCGATCTGGGCGGCGATCAGCATGCCGTTGTCCGGGTACCGCTTGACCAGGGCGTCGTTC